>NZ_JBMKIF010000024.1:0-90750 GCF_049238025.1 Enterobacter cloacae complex sp. IR5458 | reverse complement strand
ATACCTGCCTGTCACGCAGGGGGTCGCGGGTTCGAGTCCCGTCCGTTCCGCCACTTATTAAGACATTAAGCCTGCCTCACTGGCAGGCTTAATGGCAAAAAACTTTAGGGGCGTAGCTCAGTTGGTAGAGCACCGGTCTCCAAAACCGGGTGTCGCGAGTTCGAGTCTCTCCGCCCCTGCCATATCGAATCCTTTGCTTCGGCAAAGGATTTTTTTTTGCCTGAAATACAACGGCACACCTGAATTTTCAGCCAGCTTCCCTGCTGGCTGATGCATCATTCCATAATATTGATTTTTAAGAGATCTTTTATCTGCGACTGCTTATCGCTGTTTTGCAGCCAAATCGCATACAGCGGGCGCGAAATGGTGGTGGAATCTATCACGGTATGTAGCCCCGCTTTAGTATCTGCCCAACGGGCTGGTAACCAGGTGCAACCCTTCAACAAGGGAAGTTGCTGACAGGCAATCTCGGCAGAACTGGTGGTTAACTGTGGAACATCATCTGGGGCTATCAATCCCGCCTCATGCTGCTGAAAATCAGGACCCCACTCCAGGCGCAAATAGGTCAGATCGGCTTTCATCATTGAAGGTTCAGAAGCATAAAGTGCCAGACCAAACTGCCCTACGATCTGGCTGCTAAATTCGTCCATCTTGGGGGCTTCGGTCGTGATAAGAAGATCAAGCTGGCGCTCATGAAGTTGCTTAACCAGGGACTGGCGTTGCGCAATTCTGGCTTCAAATTGCAAATGTTCATGAGAACGATATAGCCGGGTAAGCCACTGACTTAGCATACATTCCCACAGGGACGCGCTGGCCCCTATCGAGAACTCATTGTGCCTCGACGTATGGGCAACCTCTTTACGTGCTGCCTGCCAGGTATTCATCAACGTTTCCGCATAGGGGAGCAGTTTCTCACCGGCAGGCGTTAAACGTATGTTGTTGCGGTGGCGAGTAAAAAGATTCACACCCAGTTGATTTTCCAGCTGTCGAATACGAAAACTGACCGCTGACTGCGTCAGGTAAAGGGCTTCAGCTGCTCGCCCAAAGTGGCGTGTTCTGCTCACTTCGAGGAAAGTTTTTAGCAATTCCGTATCCACATCTTTCTCCGCAAAATAATTTGTCGTTATGATTTAAATGTTTTGTTTTACACTCTGTCAAGCGTAACTAATACTCCGCGCCATAAATAGCTCGGCCAAAGAATTAGGAGCGTGTAGGATGGCGGAAAGCTTTACGACGACTAATCGTTTTTTCGACAATAAACATTATCCGCGCGGGTTCTCTCGTCACGGCGATTTCACCATCAAAGAGGCGCAGCTGCTTGAGCGTCATGGTTATGCCTTCAACGAGCTGGATCTGGGTAAGCGTGAGCCTGCAACTGAAGATGAAAAGCAGTTTGTCTTAGTGTGCCGTGGCGAGCGTGAGCCACAGTCTGAAGCGGAACGTGTATGGATCAAGTACATGGCGCGCATTAAGCGTCCAAAACGCTTCCATACGCTCTCCGGCGGTAAGCCACAGATGGAAGGCGCAGAAGACTACACTGAGTCTGATGACTAAGATGATGAGAAGGGGCTACGGCCCCTTTTTTACGCCAGCAACTTCTGCAGATGGAGCAGCAAACGATCGATAGCGCGGTAGCTCAGCGCCTCCTGCAAGTGTTTCCTCTGAATGTCACTACAACCCTCCACGTCAGCAATGGTTCTGGCCACTTTCAGCAAACGCTGCCACGCGCGTATAGAAAGACCAAAACGCGTCAAGGTTTCCTCCAGCCAAACCGCATCCTCCATGTTAAGAGAACAAAACTGCCGGATCCCGGCATTATCCAGCCGTGCATTCAGCCTGTTCTGACGGGCATATTGTCGCGTCTGGGCAGCAATGACCCGCTCGCGTACATCTGCTGAGCTTTCACCCGTGATGCCTTTTTGCCTGAGCAGGCCCGGCGGGGGAAGGGGGATTTCGAGGGATAAATCGAAACGGTCGAGAAACGGGCCGGATAACTTTCCCAGATAGCGCAATGTCTGCTCAGGCGTACAGCGGTTATGGTTGCCCTGATAATGACCCGAAGGGCTGGGATTCATCGCAGCGACCAGCTGAAACTGCGCGGGATAGCTTATTTTGGCTCGCGTGCGTGAGATGTGTATCTCTCCAGATTCAATGGGTTCTCTCAGGGCATCCAGGACGCGGCGCTCAAACTCAGGCAGCTCGTCGAGAAACAGAATGCCATTGTGCGCCAGTGATATTTCACCCGGCCCGGGAATAGACCCACCGCCGACCATCGCCGCCAGTGAAGCGCTATGATGAGGTGAACGAAAAGGGCGACGGCGCCACTGTTTTTGCAACGAGGTAGAACTGATAAGGCTATAAATGGCGGCACTTTCCAGCGCTTCATGATTATTGAGCGGTGGCAGCAAGCCACTCAGCCTGCTCGCCAGCATCGTTTTACCCGTACCAGGCGGGCCGATCAAAAGAAGATTGTGTCCACCTGCGGCCGTAATCTCCAGCGCCCGTTTCCCTTGCTCCTGTCCCATAATCTCGCTGAGATCCTCTGGGGTATCGGCTATAACATTGTCACACTCTTCCGGCTCGGACAGTTCATGGCGCCCTTCCAGCCAGGCGCAAACTTCCTGTAAATGCCCTGCGACAAGACACCCCTTCTCGGCGATAAGACTCACTTCTGATGCATTTTCATTCGCGACAATGATTTGCCGTCCTGCACGTATAGCTTCCAGCGCGCCCGATATCGCACCGGGAACGCCCCTTAACGCGCCTGTGAGCGCGAGTTCTCCCACAAACTCGTACGAGCCTAGCCTGGTCGTATTAAGCTGCTCAGAGGCTGCGAGAAGCGCAATTGCGATAGGTAAATCATATCGTCCTCCCTCTTTGGGCAGATCGGCGGGAGCCAGGTTGATGGTGATCTTCTTCGCGGGGAAGGTATAACCGCTATTTATTATTGCGCTGCGAACGCGATCCCGGGCTTCTTTAACCGTCGTTTCAGGTAGCCCGACGAGCGTGAGCCCGGGTAGCCCATTACTCAGATGAACCTCTACAGAAATAAGCGGTGCCTTCACCCCGAGAGCCGCACGCGTATAAACAACTGACAGTGACATTTGCACTACCTCCTGGTACGACTATGCCAGTGCCTCTTTTGTCTGTTTAGCGTCATTTTGTGTATTTACGGCTCTTATTCAGAGATTTTAAGCGCACACTGAAATCATTACATACCCGTGGAAGACTTCTCGCAGAAGGTAAAAAGCGCCGTTTTGATGGTTAGCGCCGTCGTAAAAATATGAAAAATATTCATTCTTCAATTTCCCCATATAAAACAACGATTTTAAGAAATATGATTCGCGGCCTAACCAAATGCGTCATAAATAAATCTTGTGTTTGATTTAAAAACTGTGATAACTCTTTAGGTATTCCTTCGAACAAGATGCAAAAAGAACTGAAAATGACAGCCCTTCTACGAGTGATTAGCCTGGTCGTGATTAGCGTGGTGGTGATTATTATCCCACCGTGCGGGGCTGCACTTGGACGAGGAAAGGCTTAGAAATCAAGCCTTAACGAACTAAGACCCCCGCACCGAAAGGTCCGGGGGTTTTTTTATGACTAAAAAACGTAAACGAGGAGCAGGACATGACGACTAGCATAAAATTCTGTTTCTCCAGATTTATGACGGGGAACTAACTATGAATGGGGCACAATGGGTTGTACATGCGTTGCGCGCGCAGGGAGTCGAGACCGTATTCGGTTATCCGGGTGGCGCGATCATGCCGATTTACGATGCACTGTATGACGGCGGCGTGGAACATCTCTTGTGCCGACACGAGCAGGGGGCAGCAATGGCCGCTATTGGCTATGCCCGCGCGACGGGTAAAACCGGCGTGTGCATGGCAACGTCAGGCCCGGGCGCAACGAACCTGATTACCGGCCTGGCTGATGCGCTGCTCGATTCCGTGCCCGTCGTGGCGATCACCGGTCAGGTGGCTTCCCCGTTCATTGGTACCGATGCTTTCCAGGAAGTGGACGTGCTTGGTTTATCGCTGGCCTGCACCAAGCACAGCTTCCTTGTCCAGTCTCTGGATGAGCTGCCGCGCGTAATGGCCGAAGCGTTCGAAGTGGCGAGCTCGGGCCGCCCTGGCCCCGTTCTGGTGGATATCCCGAAAGATATCCAGGTTGCACTCGGCGAACTGGAACCGCACTTCTCCACCGTGGAAAGCGACGATGCGTTCCCGCATGCAGAGGTTGAAGAGGCGCGCCAGATGTTGGCGCAGGCGAAACAGCCGATGCTGTACGTCGGCGGGGGTGTCGGCATGGCGCAGGCCGTGCCTGCCCTGCGTGAATTTATCGCGGTAACGCAAATGCCTGCCACCTGCACGTTGAAAGGTCTTGGTGCGGTTGATGCAGACTACCCATACTATCTCGGCATGCTGGGGATGCACGGCACTAAAGCCGCAAACCTGGCGGTGCAAGAGTGCGATCTGCTCATCGCCGTGGGTGCGCGTTTTGACGACCGCGTTACCGGCAAACTGAATACCTTCGCGCCAAATGCCAAAGTTATCCATATGGATATCGACCCGGCGGAGATGAACAAACTGCGTCAGGCGCACGTCGCGCTGCAGGGCGATCTCAATACGCTGTTACCGGCACTGGCGCAGCCACTGGATATCAGCGCGTGGCGCCAGCACGCCGCAGAGATGCGCGCCGAACACGCCTGGCGTTACGACCATCCTGGCGATGCCATCTACGCGCCGCTGCTGCTGAAACAGTTGTCTGACCGTAAACCGGCTGATAGCGTCGTCACCACCGACGTAGGCCAGCACCAGATGTGGTCAGCCCAGCACATGGCCTACACCCGTCCGGAAAACTTCATCACCTCCAGCGGCTTAGGCACCATGGGCTTTGGCCTGCCTGCCGCCGTGGGTGCGCAGGTGGCTCGCCCGAACGATACGGTTATCTGTATCTCCGGTGACGGCTCCTTCATGATGAACGTTCAGGAGCTGGGCACCGTTAAGCGCAAGCAGTTGCCGCTGAAAATCGTGTTGCTGGATAATCAGCGTTTAGGGATGGTTCGACAGTGGCAACAGCTGTTCTTCCAGGAGCGTTACAGCGAAACCACCCTGACCGATAACCCCGATTTCCTCACCCTGGCCAGCGCCTTCGGCATTCCTGGCCAGCACATCACCCGTAAAGACCAGGTTGAAGCGGCACTCGACACCATGCTGTCAAGCGAAGGGCCGTACCTGCTTCATGTCTCAATCGACGAGCTTGAGAACGTCTGGCCGTTGGTACCGCCCGGTGCCAGTAACTCACAAATGCTGGAGAAATTATCATGATGCAACATCAGGTCGCCGTGCAGGCTCGCTTCAACCCGGAAACCTTAGAACGCGTTTTGCGTGTGGTCCGTCATCGTGGTTTTCAGATTTGCTCTATGAATATGGAGACGGCCACCGACGCGCAGAACATCAGTATCGAATTAACCGTTGCCAGCCCGCGGCCGGTCGACTTACTGTTTAGTCAGTTATCAAAACTGGTAGACGTTGCCCATGTTGCCATCTGCCAGAGCACAACCACATCACAACAAATCCGCGCTTAAGCGTGACAGGACGAAAAAATGACGACAAAAAAAGCTGATTACATTTGGTTCAATGGTGAGATGGTTCGCTGGGAGGACGCGAAGGTCCACGTCATGTCCCACGCGCTGCACTACGGCACCTCCGTCTTTGAAGGTATCCGTTGCTACGATTCTCACAAAGGGCCAGTGGTGTTCCGCCATCGCGAACACATGCAGCGTCTGCATGATTCAGCCAAAATTTATCGTTTCCCGGTTTCACAGAGCGTTGATGAGCTGATGGAAGCCTGCCGCGAAGTCATTCGCAAGAATAACCTGACCAGCGCCTACATTCGTCCACTGGTCTTCGTGGGTGATGTCGGTATGGGCGTGAACCCGCCAGCCGGTTACAACACCGATGTGATCATTGCCGCGTTCCCGTGGGGGGCTTACCTCGGAGCAGAAGCCCTGGAGCAGGGGATCGACGCAATGGTTTCTTCCTGGAACCGCGTGGCGCCAAACACCATCCCGACCGCTGCTAAAGCGGGCGGTAACTACCTTTCCTCTCTGCTGGTCGGTAGCGAAGCGCGCCGTCACGGCTATCAGGAAGGTATCGCGCTGGACGTGAATGGCTACATCTCGGAAGGCGCAGGTGAAAACCTGTTTGAAGTGAAAGATGGCATCCTGTTCACGCCGCCATTTACATCTTCCGCGCTGCCGGGTATTACCCGTGACGCCATCATCAAGCTGGCGAAAGACCTGGGTATCGAAGTGCGCGAGCAGGTGCTGTCCCGCGAATCCCTGTATCTGGCTGATGAAGTGTTCATGTCCGGTACGGCGGCTGAAATCACGCCGGTTCGTAGCGTAGACGGTATTCAGGTCGGCGAAGGCCGCTGTGGCCCGGTCACCAAACGCATCCAGCAAGCCTTCTTTGGCCTCTTTACTGGCGAAACAGAAGATAAATACGGCTGGTTGGATCAGGTTAATCACTAAATATAAATTTGGGACGGCACGCACCGTCCCATTGAATAGTCAGACGGGAGTAAATAAAGCATGCCTAAGTATCGTTCAGCCACCACCACCCACGGCCGTAACATGGCGGGTGCCCGCGCACTGTGGCGCGCCACCGGGATGACCGACGCCGATTTCGGCAAGCCAATTATCGCCGTGGTGAACTCCTTCACCCAGTTTGTGCCAGGCCATGTGCATCTGCGCGACCTCGGTAAACTGGTTGCCGAGCAAATCGAAGCTTCCGGCGGTGTGGCGAAAGAGTTCAACACCATCGCGGTGGATGACGGTATCGCAATGGGTCACGGGGGCATGCTCTATTCACTGCCGTCGCGTGAGCTGATCGCCGACTCGGTTGAGTACATGGTCAACGCCCACTGCGCCGATGCAATGGTCTGTATCTCCAACTGCGATAAAATCACCCCGGGGATGCTGATGGCCTCCCTGCGCCTGAACATTCCGGTGATCTTCGTCTCCGGCGGCCCAATGGAAGCCGGTAAAACCAAGCTGTCCGACAAAATCATCAAGCTCGACCTGGTCGATGCGATGATCCAGGGCGCGGATCCGAAAGTGTCTGACGAGCAGAGCGACCAGGTTGAACGCTCCGCGTGTCCGACCTGCGGCTCCTGTTCCGGGATGTTCACCGCCAACTCCATGAACTGTCTGACCGAAGCGCTGGGCCTGTCGCAGCCGGGTAACGGCTCGCTGCTGGCGACACACGCCGATCGTAAACAGCTGTTCCTCAACGCCGGTAAACGCATCGTTGAGCTCACCAAACGCTACTACGAGCAGGATGATGCCAGTGCACTGCCGCGCAACATCGCCAGCAAAGCGGCGTTTGAAAATGCGATGACGCTGGATATCGCCATGGGCGGTTCCACCAATACCGTTCTGCACCTGCTGGCCGCCGCGCAGGAAGCCGAAATCGACTTCACCATGAGTGATATCGACAAGCTGTCCCGTAAAGTGCCGCAGCTGTGTAAAGTTGCGCCAAGCACCCAGAAATACCATATGGAAGATGTTCACCGTGCCGGTGGTGTAATCGGTATCCTGGGCGAGCTGGATCGCGCCGGGCTGCTGAACCGCGACGTGAAAAACGTGCTCGGCCTGACGCTGCCGGAGTCGCTGGACCAATACGACGTGATGCTGACCAAAGACGACGCGGTGAAAACGATGTTCCGCGCCGGTCCCGCCGGGATCCGTACCACGCAGGCGTTCTCGCAGGATTGCCGCTGGGATTCCCTGGATGACGATCGCGCCGAAGGCTGCATCCGTTCGCTGGAGCACGCCTACAGCAAGGACGGCGGTCTGGCCGTGCTGTACGGTAACTTCGCGGAAAACGGCTGCATCGTGAAAACGGCAGGCGTGGACGACAGCATCCTTAAATTCACCGGCCCGGCGAAAGTGTACGAAAGCCAGGATGAAGCGGTGGACGCCATCCTCGGTGGCAAAGTGGTAGAAGGCGACGTGGTTGTTATTCGCTATGAAGGGCCGAAAGGCGGGCCGGGCATGCAGGAAATGCTCTACCCAACCACCTTCCTGAAATCCATGGGTCTCGGCAAAGCTTGTGCGCTGATCACCGACGGCCGTTTCTCCGGCGGTACGTCCGGGCTCTCCATCGGCCACGTTTCACCGGAAGCGGCAAGCGGCGGCAACATCGCCATCATTGAAGACGGTGACCTGATCGAAATCGATATCCCGAATCGCGGCATTCAACTGAAGCTGAGCGACCAGGAAATTGCGGCCCGTCGTGAGGCACAAGAAGCGCGCGGCGATAAAGCCTGGACGCCGAAAGATCGTCAGCGTGAAGTCTCCTTCGCCCTGCGCGCATACGCGAGCCTTGCCACCAGTGCAGATAAAGGCGCGGTGCGCGATAAATCGAAACTTGGGGGCTAATGATGGCCGAGTCACAACCCTTATCCGCCGCCCCCGAGGGGGCGGAATATCTGAGAGCGGTGCTACGCGCACCGGTCTATGAAGCCGTGCAGGTCACGCCGCTTCAGAAAATGGAAAAACTCTCTTCGCGCCTCGACAACGTGATCCTGGTGAAGCGCGAAGACCGCCAGCCGGTGCACAGCTTCAAGCTGCGCGGCGCCTACGCGATGATGGCCGGACTGACCGACGAGCAAAAAGCGCGCGGCGTCATTACCGCCTCGGCGGGCAACCATGCGCAGGGCGTGGCGTTCTCGTCTGCTCGTCTGGGGTTGAAAGCGCTAATCGTGATGCCGGTTGCTACCGCTGACATCAAAGTCGACGCGGTACGCGGTTTCGGCGGGGAAGTGCTGCTCCACGGCGCCAATTTTGACGAAGCTAAAGCCAAAGCCATTGAGCTGGCGCAGCAGCAGGGCTTCACCTGGGTGCCGCCGTTCGATCACCCGATGGTCATTGCCGGACAAGGCACGCTGGCGCTTGAACTGCTGCAGCAGGATGCCCATCTCGACCGCGTCTTCGTTCCGGTGGGCGGCGGCGGGTTAGCGGCGGGTGTGGCTGTGCTTATCAAACAGCTGATGCCGCAGATCAAAGTCATCGCTGTTGAAGCGGAGGACTCTGCCTGCCTGAAAGCGGCGCTGGATGCCGGGCATCCGGTGGATCTGCCGCGCGTTGGTCTGTTTGCTGAGGGCGTGGCGGTAAAACGCATTGGCGATGAAACCTTCCGTCTCTGCCAGGAATACCTCGACGATATCGTCACGGTTGATAGCGATGCTATCTGCGCGGCAATGAAAGATCTGTTTGAGGATGTTCGTGCGGTGGCGGAGCCGTCCGGCGCGCTGGCCCTGGCGGGGATGAAAAAATACATCGCGCAGCACAACATCCGCGGCGAGCGCCTGGCGCACGTGCTTTCCGGCGCCAACGTGAACTTCCACGGCCTGCGCTACGTGTCCGAGCGCTGCGAGCTGGGTGAACAGCGTGAAGCATTGCTGGCGGTGACTATTCCGGAAGAGAAGGGGAGCTTCCTGAAGTTCTGCCAGCTGCTGGGCGGTCGTTCGGTGACGGAGTTCAACTACCGTTTCGCCGATGCCAAAGATGCCTGCATTTTCGTCGGCGTGCGTCTGAGCCGTGGCGTCGAGGAGCGTAAAGAGATCCTTAACCTCCTGCATGACGGTGGTTACAGCGTGGTAGACCTTTCAGACGACGAAATGGCGAAGCTACACGTGCGCTATATGGTCGGCGGGCGTCCCTCGAAGCCGCTCAGGGAACGCCTGTTCAGCTTCGAATTCCCGGAATCACCGGGCGCGTTGCTCAAATTCCTGCACACGCTGGGCACGCACTGGAACATCTCCCTGTTCCATTACCGCAGCCACGGCACCGACTACGGCCGCGTGCTGGCGGCGTTTGAACTGGGTGAGCACGAGCCGGATTTTGAAACACGGCTGAACGAACTGGGCTATGAGTGTCACGACGAAACCCACAACCCCGCCTTCCGTTTCTTCCTGGCAGGATAAGCGGAGCGCAACCCGACTTCAATGGTTGGGCAATATCTTCCAGAACGCATCAATAAGCGGCTCATGCAGCCGCTTTTTTTGTGCGCACACGCCAAGCTCAAACGGCGTTTTCTCATCGCTGCGATCCAGAATCATCACGCGATTGCGCACCGGTTCCGGGCTATTTTCCAGCACCACTTCCGGCAATAGCGCCACGCCGCAGCCGAGCGCCACCATCGACACCATCGCCTCATGACCGCTGACCGTGGCGTAAATCAACGGGTTACTGATTTTTTGTCGGCGGAACCACAGCTCAATGCGACGGCGCACTGGCCCCTGGTCGGCCATGATAAACGGCACCGTGGACCAGTCCGGTTTTTCTACCGATACCTGGTTTCGCACCGGGCAGGGCAGCGCCGGGGCAATCAGTACCACCGCCAGATTTTCGAGCATTGAAAACGCTACCGCACCCGGGAGCGTTTCGGGTTTCCCTGCAATGGCGAGATCCGC
This sequence comes from Enterobacter cloacae complex sp. IR5458, assembly GCF_049238025.1. Taxonomy (NCBI): domain Bacteria; kingdom Pseudomonadati; phylum Pseudomonadota; class Gammaproteobacteria; order Enterobacterales; family Enterobacteriaceae; genus Enterobacter; species Enterobacter cloacae complex sp. IR5458. The sequence continues at coordinate 80,265 of NZ_JBMKIF010000024.1, read as the reverse complement.
TTCGCCCGTCACCACTTTTTCCATCGCGTCGGCGGCGTCGCCCGTGGTCAGCTTAATTTCAACCGATGGATGTGCCGCGCGGAAGCGATCAAGAATGGGCGGCAGATGGCTGTAGGCGGCAGTGACGGAGCAGAAAATATGCAGCTCGCCGGACAGCGACGGCCCCTGCTGGTCAATGGCGTGCCGTAGCTGCTGATACTGCAGCAATGTCTGCTGGGCAAAAAGGCGCAGTTCTTCACCCGCTTCCGTGAGCGTGACGGTGCGGTTATCGCGCACAAACAGCGGCTGGCCGAGGTCTTCCTCAAGGCGCTGTATCTGGCGCGAGAGCGTGGAGGGGCTGACGTGCATCGCCCGTGCGCTGCGGCCAAAGTGACGGCTTTCCGCCAGATGCAGAAACATTTTCAGATCGCGTAAATCCACCGATTCCACTCCCTCTTTTTATATTGCAAAAATTGCAATATGACGTTGTGAATATATCAATTTCCGCAATAAATTTCCTGTTGTAATGTGGTTCTATTCTCGCTGAAACGCGAACCGAACAATAAGACACACAACATCACGAGGTATCACCCATGGCTAACTACTTTAATACACTGAACTTGCGCCAGCAGCTGGCGCAGCTGGGCAAATGCCGCTTCATGGCGCGCGATGAATTTGCCGATGGCGCGAGCTACCTTCAGGGTAAAAAAGTGGTCATCGTCGGCTGTGGCGCACAGGGTCTGAACCAGGGCCTGAACATGCGTGACTCCGGTCTGGATATCTCTTACGCCCTGCGTAAAGAAGCGATTGCTGAAAAGCGTGCTTCATGGCGCAAAGCGACCGAAAACGGCTTCAAAGTGGGGAGTTACGAAGAGCTGATCCCGCAGGCGGATCTGGTGGTTAACCTGACCCCGGACAAACAGCACTCTGACGTGGTGCGTTCCGTGCAGCCGCTGATGAAAGACGGTGCCGCGCTGGGTTACTCCCACGGCTTCAACATCGTTGAAGTGGGCGAGCAGATCCGCAAAGACATCACCGTAGTGATGGTGGCACCGAAGTGCCCGGGTACGGAAGTACGCGAAGAGTACAAACGTGGCTTCGGCGTACCGACCCTGATCGCGGTTCACCCGGAAAACGATCCGAAAGGCGAAGGCATGGCGATTGCCAAAGCATGGGCAGCGGCGACCGGCGGCCACCGTGCGGGTGTGCTGGAATCGTCCTTCGTTGCCGAAGTGAAATCTGACCTGATGGGCGAGCAGACCATTCTGTGCGGTATGCTGCAGGCCGGTTCTCTGCTGTGCTTCGACAAGCTGGTGGAAGAAGGCACCGACCCGGCCTACGCGGAAAAACTGATCCAGTTCGGCTGGGAAACCATCACCGAAGCGCTGAAGCAGGGCGGTATTACGCTGATGATGGACCGTCTGTCCAACCCGGCAAAACTGCGTGCTTACGCTCTGTCTGAACAGCTGAAAACCATCATGGCACCGCTGTTCCAGAAACATATGGACGACATCATCTCCGGCGAATTCTCTTCCGGCATGATGGCGGACTGGGCGAACGACGATAAGAAACTGCTGACCTGGCGTGAAGAGACCGGCAAAACCGCGTTCGAAACGGCACCACAGTTTGAAGGCAAAATTGGCGAGCAGGAGTACTTCGATAAAGGCGTACTGATGATCGCCATGGTGAAGGCGGGTGTTGAGCTGGCGTTCGAAACCATGGTGGATTCAGGCATCATCGAAGAGTCTGCCTACTACGAATCTCTGCACGAACTGCCGCTGATCGCGAACACCATCGCCCGTAAGCGTCTGTACGAAATGAACGTGGTTATCTCAGATACCGCTGAATACGGTAACTACCTGTTCTCTTACGCCTGCGTACCGCTGCTGAAAGAGTTCATGACCACCCTGCAACCGGGCGATCTGGGCAAAGCGATTGCGGAAGGTGCGGTAGACAACGCGCAGCTGCGCGATGTGAATGAAGCGATTCGCAGCCACCAGATCGAGAAAGTGGGTCACAAACTGCGTGGCTACATGACTGATATGAAGCGTATCGCGGTAGCGGGTTAACAACCTTGTCGGGTGGCGCTTCGCTTACCCGACCTACAAACACGTAAAATGTAGGCCGGATAAGGCGCAGCCGCCACCCGGCTTTTTATTTGCGATATAACACTTTAATGACGTGGTAGCCAAACTGCGTGTGCAGCGGACCCGTCGGCTCCAGCACCGGGCAGGAGAAGACCACTTTATCGAACGCCGGCACCATCTGGCCCTGACGGAATTCACCTAAATCGCCGCCACGTTTGCCTGAGGGACAAATTGAGTGCTTCTTAGCCAGCTTGCCGAAGTCGGCGCCGTTTTTGATCTGCTCCAGAAGATCCAGAGCCAGTTTCTCTTCTTTAACAAGAATATGCAGTGCTGCTGCTGTTTTTGCCATGATCGTGCCTTGAGTGGTATGGATTAGGCTCGCTATACTACCACGCTGTTATTCTCCCCTCCTGACTTTCATTGAGTGATCATTTATGCGTCTAAACCCCGGACAACAACAAGCCGTCGAATTTGTCACCGGACCCTGTCTGGTGCTGGCGGGAGCAGGATCCGGTAAAACGCGCGTCATCACCAATAAGATTGCGCACCTGATCCGTGGCTGTGGTTATCAGGCCCGTCACATTGCGGCGGTCACCTTTACCAACAAAGCGGCACGCGAAATGAAAGAACGTGTCGGCCAGACGCTGGGGCGCAAAGAGGCGCGCGGGCTGATGATCTCCACGTTCCACACGCTGGGGCTGGATATCATCAAACGTGAGTATGCCGCGCTGGGGATGAAATCCAACTTTTCGCTTTTCGATGACACCGACCAGGTGGCATTACTCAAAGAGCTCACTGAAGGGCTGATCGAAGATGACAAGGTGCTGTTGCAGCAGCTGATCTCGACGATCTCTAACTGGAAAAACGATCTAATGACCCCGGCCCAGGCTGCGGCGATCGCCAAAGGGGAACGGGATCGGATCTTCGCCCACTGTTATGGTCTGTACGATGCGCACATGAAAGCGTGTAATGTGCTGGACTTCGACGACCTGATCCTGCTGCCGACGCTGCTTTTACAGCGAAATGAAGAGGTGCGCGAGCGCTGGCAGAATAAAATCCGCTACCTGCTGGTGGATGAATATCAGGACACCAACACCAGCCAGTACGAGCTGGTAAAGCTGCTGGTGGGCCAGCGCGCCCGTTTCACCGTGGTAGGCGACGACGACCAGTCGATCTACTCCTGGCGCGGCGCGCGTCCGCAAAACCTGGTGCTGCTGAGTAAAGACTTCCCCGCGCTGCAGGTGATTAAGCTGGAGCAAAACTACCGCTCCTCCGGGCGGATCCTGAAGGCGGCAAACATCCTGATTGCCAATAACCCGCACGTATTTGAGAAGCGCCTGTTCTCCGAGCTGGGCTACGGCACGGAGCTGAAAGTGCTCAGCGCCAACAATGAAGAACATGAAGCGGAGCGCGTGACGGGCGAACTGATTGCCCACCACTTCGTCAACAAAACCGAATATAAAGATTACGCGATCCTTTATCGCGGTAATCACCAGTCGCGCGTCTTTGAAAAGATGCTGATGCAGAACCGCATACCGTACAAAATCTCGGGCGGCACCTCGTTCTTCTCACGGCCTGAAATTAAAGATCTGCTGGCCTATCTGCGTGTGCTCACTAACCCGGATGACGACAGCGCGTTTCTGCGCATCGTGAATACGCCGAAGCGCGAAATCGGTCCGGCGACGCTGCAAAAGCTGGGTGAATGGGCGATGACCCGCAATAAAAGCCTGTTTACGGCCAGCTTCGATATGGGACTAAGCCAGACGCTGACCGGGCGCGGTTACGACTCGTTAACGCGATTCACCCACTGGCTTGGCGAAGTGCAGCGTCTTGCAGAGCGCGAGCCGGTGGCGGCGGTGCGCGATCTGATTCACGGTATTGATTACGAATCCTGGCTGTACGAAACCTCCGCCAGCCCGAAAGCGGCTGAGATGCGCATGAAAAACGTTAATCAGCTCTTCAGCTGGATGACCGAAATGCTGGAAGGCTCGGAAATCGATGAGCCGATGACCCTGACCCAGGTGGTCACCCGCTTTACCCTGCGCGACATGATGGAGCGCGGCGAGAGCGAAGAAGAGGCTGATCAGGTTCAGCTGATGACGCTGCATGCGTCAAAAGGGCTGGAGTTTCCGTATGTGTATCTGGTCGGTATGGAAGAGGGGTTGCTTCCCCATCAGAGCAGTATTGATGAAGACAACGTCGACGAGGAGCGGCGTCTGGCCTATGTGGGGATCACCCGTGCGCAGAAAGAGCTGACGTTCACGCTGTGTAAAGAGCGCCGCCAGTATGGTGAGCTTGTCCGCCCGGAGCCAAGCCGTTTTCTGCTGGAACTGCCGCAGGACGATCTGATTTGGGAACAAGAGCGCAAGGTGATTACCGCTGAAGAGCGGATGCACAAAGGCCAGGCGAACGTGGCAAACATTCGCGCCATGCTGGCAAAAGCCAAAGAGAAGGGATGAGTTTGAAGGGCTTGCAGGCCGGGTAAGCGCAGCGCCACCCGACATATTCTACTCTCTTATTTTACTTCCAGTGCCCAGTGCACATAGCTTTGCCACTGGCACTCCTGCTCGATCATCTCTGCGCCGAGCGGGTGATGATCAATCCAGTTTTCCGGCAGCGTCAGCGTCAGCTTCTCATCATCGGCCACCAGATTAATCGCAGGCAGCAAATCATCACGACGACGGCTGGCAAACAGAATTGCCAGACGCAGCAGGCGGCACAGATGCTCGGCCACGCGCGGCGGTACAGCGTTTTGCTGATGAAGAGAGGAGAGATCAACGGCGTTGGTCTGGTTCAGCAGCAGCGTTGCCAGCAGCTTTTTCTGTGCGGGCGTGTAGCCCGGTAAGTCAAGGTTACGCACAAGGTAGGCTGCATGAGCCGGGGCCTGCTTAAAGTCGATGCTCAGCCCCACTTCATGCAGAGCACAAGCGCTCAGCAATAAATCGCGGCTCAGAGGGTCAAGATCCCAGACGTTAGCGACCTGATCGGCAAAGCGAGAGGCCAGCTGCGATACGCGGCCAGCCTGATCGATATCAACCAGAAAACGACGCTGCACGTTGCGCAAAGTACGGTTGCGGATGTCCTGATCCACTGAAAGATGCAGCATCCCGTAGACCAGACCTTCGCGCAGCGCGCCGCCGGCAAGGGTCATACACTGGATGTTCAGCTCGGTGAAAATGGCGATCAGAATGGCGAGCCCGCTCGGGAAGACCAGGGCACGTTCCAGCGTCAGGCCTTCAATTTCCAGCTCTTCCAGGCGTCCGCACTGAATAGCGCGCTGTTTAAGCTGCTGAAGCTTGGCAAGCGTAATGCGCTCGTCCATTCCCTGCGCCATCATGATTTCCTGCAGGGCCTGAACGGTACCTGACGCACCGACACACACTTTCCAGCCGTGGTAGCGCAGTTCGTCCATCACCGGACGTAACACTTCGCGCGCGGCATTTTCTGCCTCGTCGAAATTCTCTTTACCCAGATTGCGGTCAGCGAAGTAACGCTCAAGCCAGGTTACGCAGCCCATCGACAGGCTGAACAGCGAGGTCGCCTGCGCGCCGGTACCGGTCACAAGCTCGGTACTGGCACCGCCGATATCCACCACCAGACGGCGATCGTCCCCGCCTGTCGTATGCGCAACTCCCTGATAGATCAGGCGAGCTTCTTCTTCGCCGCTGATTACCTGAACCGGGCACCCCAGGATTTCCTGCGCTTTGGCAATAAAATCCACGGCGTTAACCGCCAGGCGGAGCGTCGCGGTGGCGACCACGGTGATTTGGGTATGCGGGATATCCTGCAGACGCTCTGCAAAGAGCCGCAGACACTGCCAGCCACGTTCCATGGCTTCGGGAGAGAGAACATTATCGCTGCTCAGGCCCGCCGCGAGGCGGACCTTGCGCTTAATGCGCGTCAGCGTTTGTATGCTCCCTGCCACCTCGCGCACAACCAGCATATGAAAACTATTCGAACCGAGATCGATTGCTGCATAAAGCGAGGTGGAGCTGAGCATATTTTCTTAACCTGAACGACGACGATTACGCGGCGCGCCTGAACGACGCGGGCCATTGCCGGAGCGTGGGCGTGTAAGACGCTTAGGCGGCGGCAGTTCGCTTAACAGCGCTTCCGGATTGTATTTGCTCTGCGGAATCGAGTGACCGATGTACGTCTCAATGGCTGGAAGATTCAGCGCATACTCTTCACACGCAAGGCTGATTGAGTGGCCGCTCGCACCCGCACGACCGGTACGACCGATACGGTGTACATAGTCTTCGCAGTCATCCGGCAGATCATAGTTAAAGACGTGCGTAACGGCAGGAATGTGCAAGCCACGCGCTGCCACGTCGGTTGCGACCAGAATATCGAGATCGCCACGGGTAAATTCGTCGAGGATACGCAGGCGTTTTTTCTGTGCAACGTCGCCAGTGAGCAGGCCCACACGGTGACCGTCTGCAGCCAGATGGCCCCAGATGTCTTCACAGCGGTGTTTGGTGTTTGCGAAGATAATGGCGCGGTCCGGCCACTCTTCTTCGATCAGCGTTTGCAGCAGACGCATTTTCTCTTCATTAGAAGGATAGAAGAGCTCTTCTTTAATGCGATGACCTGTTTTCTGCTCAGGCTCGACTTCCACATATTCGGCGTTGTTCATCTGTTCAAACGCCAGTTCACGCACACGGTAAGAGAGGGTGGCAGAGAACAGCATGTTCAGACGCTGATTGGCCGGCGGCATGCGGCGGAACAGCCAGCGGATATCTTTAATGAAGCCCAGATCGTACATACGGTCGGCTTCATCAAGCACCACAACCTGGATTGCGCCGAGGTTGATGTGGTTCTGTTTGGCGTAGTCGATAAGACGGCCAGTGGTACCAATCAGGATATCCACGCCGCTTTCCAGCACTTTCAGCTGCTTATCGTAGCCGTCACCGCCATAGGCCAGGCCAAGCTTCAGACCGGTAGCCTGTGCCAGGGGTTCAGCGTCTGCGTGGATCTGTACCGCCAGTTCTCGCGTCGGGGCCATAATGAGCGCGCGCGGTTGGTTAACTTTGCGGTCTGCAATCGCTGGGTGAGAAAGTAAATAATGAAACGTTGACGTTAAAAACGCCATCGTTTTGCCGGTACCGGTTTGCGCCTGCCCTGCAACATCGCGACCGGCCAGCGTCAGCGGCAGTGCGAGAGCCTGAATGGGCGTGCAGTTATGAAACCCTTTAGTTTCAAGGGCTTCAATCACTTTTGGGTGCAGGGCGAAGTCGGAAAACTTCTGTTCTGTTAAATGTGTTTTGCTCATAGTGTGGTAGAATATCAGCTTACTATTGCTTTACGAAAGCGTATCCGGTGAAATAAAGTCAACCTTTAGTTGGTTAATGCGACATCAACACGTCGTTGGTGTAGACAAAACCAACGTACCAGGCTTATTCCTGTGGAGTTATATATGAGCGATAAAATTATTCACCTGACTGACGATAGTTTTGACACGGACGTACTTAAGGCTGACGGGCTGATCCTCGTCGATTTCTGGGCTGAATGGTGTGGTCCTTGCAAAATGATCGCTCCGATTCTGGATGAAATCGCTGACGAATATCAGGGCAAACTGACCGTTGCCAAACTGAACATCGACCAGAACCCGGGCACCGCACCAAAATACGGTATCCGTGGCATCCCGACCCTGCTGCTGTTCAAAAACGGCGAAGTGGCGGCGACCAAAGTGGGCGCGCTGTCCAAAGGTCAACTGAAAGAGTTCCTGGACGCTAACCTGGCGTAAGGTTTCTCCGCTGTGCGTCCAGAGCACCCGGCTAAATGATGTGGAACTCTGGACGCCCGGCTTAAGTCGTGCTAAGTTAGCTATGACTTCGTTTTAAACATATCTGTTGTTTGAATCTTGTTTTACCCGATACTTCCCCTTGTTGACATCAACAGTGCGAGAAGTGGCTAAATTCCGGGCTTGTCACTCAATCCGTCTTGTCGTTTCAGTTCTGCGTTCTTTCCCTGTGACCAGACAGCGAACAGACATGAGATGATGGCCGCTAAACAGGCATGGATGACCCTGCCATACCATTCACAACATTAAGTTCGAGAATCACCCCGAGTTTAAGAACCCACACCATTATGAATCTTACCGAATTAAAGAATACGCCGGTTTCTGAGCTGATCACTCTCGGCGAAAATATGGGGCTGGAAAACCAGGCTCGTATGCGCAAGCAGGACATCATTTTCGCCATCCTGAAGCAGCATGCTAAGAGTGGCGAAGATATCTTTGGCGACGGTGTGTTGGAGATATTGCAAGACGGATTTGGTTTCCTCCGCTCTGCAGACAGCTCCTACCTCGCCGGCCCTGACGACATCTACGTATCCCCCAGCCAAATCCGCCGTTTCAACCTCCGCACTGGTGACACCATTTCAGGTAAGATTCGTCCTCCTAAAGAGGGTGAACGCTACTTTGCGCTGTTGAAAGTCAATGAAGTTAACTTTGACAAGCCAGAAAACTCACGTAACAAGATCCTCTTTGAGAACTTAACGCCTCTGCACGCGAACTCTCGCCTGCGCATGGAGCGTGGTAATGGTTCAACGGAAGACTTAACCGCGCGTGTTCTGGATTTGGCATCGCCAATTGGTCGCGGCCAACGTGGTCTGATCGTGGCCCCGCCAAAAGCGGGTAAAACGATGCTGCTGCAGAATATCGCGCAGAGCATCGCCTATAACCACCCAGACTGCGTGCTAATGGTACTGCTGATTGACGAACGTCCGGAAGAAGTGACCGAGATGCAGCGTCTGGTTAAAGGTGAAGTGGTTGCTTCTACCTTTGACGAACCCGCCTCTCGTCACGTTCAGGTCGCGGAAATGGTTATCGAGAAGGCGAAACGCCTGGTTGAGCACAAGAAAGACGTGATCATCCTGCTCGACTCCATTACCCGTCTGGCACGTGCTTACAACACCGTAGTTCCGGCTTCCGGTAAAGTACTGACCGGTGGTGTGGACGCCAACGCCCTGCACCGTCCGAAACGCTTCTTCGGTGCGGCACGTAACGTGGAAGAGGGTGGTAGCCTGACCATCATCGCAACGGCGCTGATCGATACCGGCTCCAAAATGGACGAAGTGATTTACGAAGAATTTAAAGGTACAGGTAACATGGAACTGCACCTTTCTCGTAAGATCGCTGAAAAACGCGTCTTCCCGGCAATCGACTACAACCGTTCCGGTACCCGTAAAGAAGAGCTGCTCACTACCCAGGAAGAGCTGCAGAAAATGTGGATCCTGCGCAAAATCATCCATCCAATGGGTGAAATCGACGCAATGGAATTCCTCATTAACAAACTGGCGATGACCAAAACGAACGACGATTTCTTCGATATGATGAAGCGCTCGTAACGTAAATAAAGCCTGTAAACGCCACGTTTTTACGTGGCGTTTTTCTTTTATGGATTATACGCTAGTACCATCTACTCCCAATTTTGACCGGTCAGTGCGACAATAAGAACGTTTGCATAGCCAAAGAAATAATTGATTGAAAAATATACAAAGGGAGTTGTAAGAAGCCAGCTTTATTACTTCTGAGGGAGTGGCTTCATGGTTATACTTCCGGGACTAACATTTGTTGAGAGCAATCCATTGTGAATCTACTCACTGCCGTTACTGAGCTGATCAGTATTTTTTTATTCACAACCTGTTTTTTGTTCATCGCGCGCAAGGTGGCAAAACGAATAGGGTTGGTGGATAAGCCCAATTTTCGTAAACGTCATCAGGGACTTATTCCGCTGGTTGGGGGTATCTCTGTTTACGCAGGGATTTGCTTCACGTTTGGCATTGCCGATTATTATATTCCACACGCAGCGCTCTACCTTGCCTGTGCTGGTGTCTTAGTTTTAGTCGGTGCGTTAGACGACCGATTCGATATTGCCGTCAAAATTCGAGCTACCGTTCAGGCGGCTATCGGCGTGATTATGATGGTGGTGGGTGGACTGTATTTACGAAGCCTCGGCTATGTGTTTGGTCCCTGGGAGTTGGTACTTGGGCCATTTGGTTTCTTCCTGACGCTCTTTGCCGTCTGGGCAGCAATCAATGCTTTCAACATGGTGGATGGTATCGACGGTTTGCTGGGTGGCTTGTCGTCAGTATCATTTGCCGCTATCGGTATCATTCTGTGGTTTGATGGCCAGTACAGCCTGTCGATGTGGTGTTTTGCCATGATCGCCGCCATCCTGCCTTATATCCTCTTAAACCTCGGTGCGCTGGGGCGTCGCTACAAAGTCTTTATGGGTGACGCGGGCAGTACGCTGATCGGTTTTACCGTTATCTGGATCCTGCTTGAAACCACGCAGGGGAAAACTCATCCTATAAGCCCCGTAACTGCGCTGTGGATTATTGCTATCCCATTAATGGATATGGTGGCGATTATGTATCGCCGTCTGCGTAAAGGGATGAGTCCGTTCTCACCAGACCGACAGCATATTCATCACCTTATTATGCGTGCCGGTTTTACGTCTCGTCAGGCATTCGTTTTAATCACTCTGGCGGCCGCTATTCTCGCTGCCATCGGGGTGGCAGCGGAATACGCTCATTTCATTCCTGAATGGGTAATGTTGGTATTATTCTTGCTAGCATTCTTCCTGTACGGCTACTGCATTAAGCGCGCATGGAAAGTCGCGCGATTCATTAAACGTCTTAAGCGCAGGATGCGTCGTAACAGTGGCAAAAACACAACATTAACTAAGTAAAACCGGGACTATGATGACTCAACCGTTGGCGGGAGCGAAATCAGTGGTAACTGAGAATGAACTGGATATTCGGGGTTTGTTTCGCGTGTTATGGGCAGGCAAACTTTGGATTGCGGGGATCGCGCTGGGGTTTGCACTGTTGGCGCTGGCCTACACATTCTTTGCAAAACAGGAGTGGAGCGCCACGGCAATCACAGACAGACCAACGGTTAACATGCTCGGGGGGTACTATTCCCAGCAGCAATTCCTGCGAAACCTGGATATTAAAGCCAGTCTCGCGACGCCGGACCAGGCTTCCGTTATGGATGAAGCCTATAAAGAGTTCGTGATGCAACTGGCTTCATGGGATACACGCCGTGATTTCTGGTCTCAGACGGATTACTACAAGCAGCGTCGGGTTGATAACACCAAAGCCGATGCCGCGCTGCTGGACGATCTGATTAACAATATTCAATTTATGCCGGGTGATGCGCTGCGTAACGTCAACGACAGCGTCAAGCTGATTGCAGAAACCGCGCCGGACGCCAACAATCTGTTGCGTCAGTATGTCGCGTTCGCCAGCCAGCGTGCCGCAAGCCATCTTAATGAAGAGCTGAAAGGCGCATGGGCGGCCCGCACAATCCAAATGAAGGCGCAGGTTAAACGCCAGGAGGAAGTGGCAAATGCCATTTTCGCCCGCCGCATACATAACATTGAACAGGCGTTAAAAATTGCGGAGCAGCACAATATTTCCCGCTCTGAGACGGATGTCCCGGCAGATGAACTGCCTGACTCTGAAATGTTCCTGCTTGGTCGCCCAATGCTGCAGTCGCGTCTGGAAAATCTGCAGGCCGTTGGCCCTGATTTTGACCTCGACTACGATCAAAATCGCGCGATGCTGAACACGCTTAATGTCGGTCCCACGATGGACCCACGTTTTCAGACCTATCGTTATTTAAGAACGCCTGAAGAACCTGTAAAACGCGATAGTCCGCGTCGTGCATTCCTGATGATCATGTGGGGGATTGTGGGCGCATTGACGGGCGCTGGCGTGGCGTTAATGCGTCGTCGCACAAACTAAGAACGCCGTCTACGATGAAGGCTATGGCCTTCATCGCCTAATCGAAGAGAATCGATGTGAAAGTACTTACCGTATTTGGCACCAGGCCGGAGGCCATTAAGATGGCACCTCTGGTTCATGCGCTGGCCAGCGATCCTGATATTGAAGCGAAAGTCTGCGTCACGGCCCAGCACCGTGAGATGCTCGACCAGGTCTTAACGCTCTTTTCCATTGTCCCGGATTACGACCTCAATATTATGAAACCGGGACAAGGATTGACGGAAATTACCTGCCGTATTCTGCAAGAGCTTAAACCGATCCTGGAGTCATTCCAGCCCGACGTTGTTCTGGTACATGGCGATACCACGACGACGATGGCAACAAGCCTGGCCGCTTTTTACCAGCGTATTCCCGTCGGCCATGTTGAGGCGGGCCTGCGTACCGGCAACCTTTATTCGCCGTGGCCAGAAGAGGCCAACCGTACGCTTACCGGCCATCTGGCGATGTACCATTTTGCCCCTACCGAGAATTCGCGTCAGAACCTGCTGCGCGAAAATATCGCCGACAACAAAATTTTTGTGACCGGCAATACGGTCATCGATGCGTTGATTTGGGTACGCGATCGCGTCCTGGCAAACAGCGATCTGCAGAAAGCGCTCGCTGCCCGCTATCCATTCCTGAATAACGGCAAAAAAACCATTCTGGTCACAGGCCATCGTCGCGAAAGCTTTGGCCGGGGTTTTGAGCAAATCTGTCACGCGCTGGCTGAAATTGCGGCGCAGAACGTCGATGTACAGATTGTCTATCCGGTCCACCTCAATCCTAACGTCAGCGAGCCGGTCAACCGCATCCTTGGCCATGTTGAAAACGTCCTGCTGATTGAACCGCAGGACTACCTGCCGTTTGTCTGGCTGATGAACCATGCCTGGCTGATCCTCACCGATTCCGGCGGCATTCAGGAGGAAGCACCGTCCCTCGGCAAGCCGGTGCTGGTGATGCGTGAAACGACTGAACGCCCGGAAGCGGTTAAAGCGGGTACCGTGCGTCTGGTCGGTACTGACGCGCAGCTCATCGTCGAAGAGGTGACGCGGCTTCTGCATGATGATGACGCATATCAGACAATGAGCCGGGCCCATAATCCGTACGGAGATGGCCAGGCTTGTGGTCGTATTTTGCATGCACTTAAACACAATCGGGTATCGCTATGAGTTTTACTACCATCTCTGTCATTGGTCTTGGCTACATTGGCCTGCCCACCGCGGCGGCGTTTGCCTCTCGTCAGAAACAGGTTGTCGGTGTGGATATCAATGCCCGGGCGGTGGAAACCATTAACCGCGGCGAAATTCATATTGTTGAGCCCGATCTGGACCGCGTGGTGAAAGAGGCCGTTGACGGCGGCTTCCTGCTTGCCAGCACGACGCCAGTGGAAGCGGATGCGTACCTGATCGCCGTCCCGACGCCTTTTAAAGGCGAGCACGAGCCCGATATGGTCTACGTCGAGGCGGCAGCGAAATCCATTGCCCCTGTGCTGAAGAAAGGGGCGCTGGTGATCCTGGAATCGACCTCGCCAGTGGGCGCCACCGAGCAGATGGCGCAATGGCTGGCCGACGCGCGTCCCGATTTAAGCTTCCCGCAACAGGCGGGAGAGCAGGCGGATATCAACATCGCCTACTGTCCGGAGCGAGTGCTGCCGGGCCAGGTCATGGTTGAGCTGATTAAAAACGATCGCGTTATTGGCGGTATGACCCCCGTCTGCTCGGAACGTGCCAGCACCCTGTACAAAATTTTCCTCGAAGGCGAATGCGTAGTCACCAACTCCCGCACCGCTGAAATGTGCAAGCTGACGGAAAACAGCTTCCGTGACGTGAATATCGCCTTTGCGAATGAGCTGTCGCTGATCTGCGCCGATCAGGGGATTAACGTCTGGGAATTGATTCGCCTGGCGAATCGCCATCCGCGCGTGAACATTCTTCAGCCGGGCCCGGGGGTGGGTGGACACTGTATCGCCGTCGATCCGTGGTTTATCGTGGCGCAGAATCCGGCGCAGGCGCGTCTGATCCGTACCGCGCGCGAAGTGAACGACAGCAAACCTCACTGGGTGCTCAACCAGGTCAAAGCCACGGTAGCCGATTGTCTTGCAGAGAGCGGCAAGCGAGCCAGCGAGCTGAAAATCGCCTGCTTTGGCCTGGCGTTTAAACCCAATATTGACGATTTGCGCGAAAGCCCGGCAATGGAAATTGCCGAGATGATCGCCGGGTGGCACAAGGGCGACACGCTGGTGGTTGAGCCGAATATCCATGAACTGCCGGCTAAACTGGCGGGGCACTGCACGTTGACCACCCTTGATGACGCGCTGGCAACGGCGGATGTGCTGGTGCTGCTGGTGGATCATAAAGAGTTTAAAGCGACGTCTGGTGATACCGTGCATCAACAGTATGTCGTTGATACCAAAGGCGTCTGGCGTTGAGTGAACTCCACGGCGTGCTTGAATCCCTTGAATGGGAAAGCACTTTTTTTGCTCGCCCCTCGGCGATAGTGCGCTTGCGTGAGGATGCGCCTGCTCTGCAGGAAGCTGACTTCAGCGCCTGGCAGCGCGTGCAGGCTAAGATCCCGGCGGACCGCGCCGATTGGCTTGATGCGCTCCAGCAACACGGTTTTCAGCTGGTTGAAGGTGAGGCAGACCTGTCTATTGCCCTTACCCGACACGATGCGTGCGGGGCGGAACTTGCAAAGGAACAGGATATCCCTGTATTACGCCAGATGGCGGCTAAGGCATTTGCTCAGAGCCGCTTTCGTGCGCCCTGGTATGCACCTGATGACAGCGGACGCTTCTATGCCCAGTGGATTGAGAATGCGGTCAAAGGCACCTTTGACCACGTCTGTCTGGTATGTCGTGCCGCGGACGGTCAGATCCAGGGATTCGTTTCGCTGCGTAAGCTCAACGAGCGCGAGGCGCGTATTGGCTTATTAGCCGGACGCGGTATGGGGGCAAAACTCATGCAGGCGGCGCTGCACTGGGCGCAGCAGCAGCAGAGTGTGACGCTGCGGGTGGCTACCCAAATGGGCAACACTGCCGCGCTTAAACGTTATATTGCGAGTGGTGCCAACATCGACGCCACCGCCTACTGGTTATACAGGTGACAAGATGATTCCATTTAACGCCCCCCCCGTCGTCGGTACGGAACTCGACTATATGCAGTCTGCCATGGGCAGCGGCAAACTTTGCGGTGATGGCGGTTTCACCCGTCGCTGTCAGCAGTGGATGGAGCAGCGTTTTCGCAGCGCTAAAGTGCTGCTGACCCCGTCCTGTACGGCATCGCTGGAGATGGCGGCACTGCTGCTGGATATCCAGCCCGGCGATGAAGTGATCATGCCGAGCTATACCTTTGTCTCCACGGCAAATGCGTTTGTCCTGCGCGGAGCAAAAATCGTCTTTGTGGATATCCGCCCGGATACCATGAACATTGATGAGACGCTGATTGAAGCTGCGATCACCGACAAAACGCGGGCGATCGTGCCGGTTCACTACGCGGGCGTAGCCTGTGAAATGGACACCATCATGGCGATCGCCAAAAAACACAACCTGTTTGTGGTGGAAGATGCCGCTCAGGGTGTGATGTCCACCTACAAGGGACGCGCGCTGGGCACTATCGGCCATATTGGCTGCTTTAGCTTCCACGAAACGAAAAACTACACGGCGGGTGGAGAAGGTGGCGCGACGCTGATCAACGACCCGGCGCTCGTGGAGCGTGCGGAAGTGATCCGTGAAAAAGGCACCAACCGCAGCCAGTTCTTCCGCGGGCAGGTGGATAAATACACCTGGCGCGATATCGGCTCAAGCTATCTGATGGCGGATCTGCAGGCGGCATATCTGTGGGCACAGCTGGAAGCGGCGGAGCGGATTAACCTCCAGCGCCTGTCCCTGTGGCAAACCTATTACGATGCACTTGAACCGCTGGCAAAAGCCGGGCGTATCGAGCTGCCAACTATCCCGGCTGATTGCGTTCACAATGCCCACATGTTCTACATCAAGCTTCGCGATAACGACGATCGCAGCCAGCTCATCGCCTGGCTGAAAGAAGCCGAAATTATGGCGGTCTTCCACTACATTCCGCTGCATTCGAGCCCGGCAGGCGAGGCGTTCGGGGTGTTCGCCGGTGAAGACCGTTACACTACAAAAGAAAGTGAGCGTTTGCTTCGCTTGCCACTGTTCTACAACCTCGCGCCAGTTAACCAGCGTACGGTGATTAATACCCTTCTGAGTTATTTCGGCTGATATGTCTCTGGCAAAAGCATCGGTGTGGACCGCCGCGTCCACGCTTGTAAAGATTGGCGCCGGACTGCTGGTCGTCAAGCTGCTGGCCGTCTCATTCGGTCCTTCAGGCGTCGGGCTGGCGGGGAACTTCCGCCAGCTGGTGACCGTCCTTGGCGTGCTGGCCGGGGCCGGTATCTTCAACGGTGTGACCAAATACGTTGCTCAGTATCATGATGATGCGGCACAGCTTCGCAGGGTCGTCGGCACCGCGTCGGCGATGGTTACCGGGTTTTCGACCCTGCTGGCTATCGTATTTTTGCTCGCGGCGGCCCCCATCAGTCAGGGATTATTTGGGCACACCCAGTATGAGGGGCTGGTGCGTCTGGTCGCATTGGTTCAGATGGGTATTGCCTGGGCAAACCTGCTGCTGGCATTGATGAAAGGCTTTCGTGATGCTGCCGGGAACGCGCTTGCGTTAATCCTGGGGAGCGTCATCGGCGTGATTGCCTATTACTTCTGCTACCGCCTGGGTGGCTATGAAGGGGCACTGCTCGGGCTGGCGCTGGTTCCGGCGCTGGTTGTCGTTCCTGCCGCGTTTATGCTGATGCGTCGGGGCGTTATCCCTCTGAGCTACCTCAAACCGCAATGGGACAAAGTGCTTGCCAGCCAGTTGGGTAAATTTACCCTGATGGCGCTCATCACTTCCGTCACGCTGCCGGTGGCTTACGTGATGATGCGAAACCTGCTGGCGGCGCATTATAGCTGGGATGAGGTAGGGATCTGGCAGGGCGTAAGCAGTATTTCCGACGCCTACCTACAGTTTATTACGGCTTCCTTTAGCGTTTATTTGCTGCCAACCTTATCGCGTCTGACGTCCAGGCAGGATATTACCCGTGAGATTTTCCGCTCGCTGCGCTTTGTGCTTCCCGCCGTGGCGGCGGCCAGTTTTACCGTCTGGCTATTGCGCGATGTCGCCATCTGGCTGCTTTTCTCAGCGAAGTTTACCGCCATGCGCGATCTGTTTGCCTGGCAACTGGTGGGCGATGTGCTGAAAGTGGGGGCTTACGTTTTCGGCTACCTGGTGATTGCGAAAGCCTCGCTGCGGCTGTATATCCTGGCGGAGATAAGCCAGTTTGGGTTACTGACGGCATTTTCACACTGGCTAATACCTTCGCATGGTGCGCTGGGGGCGGCTCAGGCCTATATGGCAACCTATATCGTTTATTTCGCTGCCTGTTGCGGCGTATTTTTATTGTGGCGTAAACGCGCATGACTGCACTGATTCACATCCTGGGATCGGATATCCCACACCATAACCAGACCGTTTTGCGGTTCTTTAACGATGAACTGGCACCGGGTAACCCTGATGCACGTGAGTTTATGGTTGCAGGTCAGGATAAGGGCCTGAGCGAGGCATTTCCGGCGCTGACTCTTCGCTTCTGGCCGGACAAGGCCGCGCTGGCGAAGGCGGTCATTGCCAAAGCCAAAGCGAATCGCCAGCAACGTTTCTTTTTCCACGGGCAGTTCAATACCGGCCTGTGGCTGGCCCTGCTCAGCGGGGGAATCAAACCTTCCCAGTGCAGCTGGCATATCTGGGGGGCGGATCTCTACGAAGTCTCACGCGGCTGGAAATTCCGCCTTTTCTATCCCCTTCGCCGGATGGCACAGGGCAGGGTGGGCTGCGTTTTTGCCACCCGTGGCGATCTCAACTATTTTGCGAAACAGCATCCGAACGTGCGCGGTGAGCTAATCTATTTCCCAACCCGCATGGATCCGGCGCTAAATACCCTGGCGAATGACACGGTTCGTGAAGGCAAGCTGACGATTCTGGTGGGAAATTCAGGCGACCGCAGTAACGAGCATGTTGCCGCGCTGCGGGCGGTACACCAGCAGTTTGGCGACACGGTGAACGTGGTCGTGCCGATGGGTTATCCGGCCAATAACGACGCCTACATCAACGAGGTTCGCCAGCAGGGTCTTACGCTTTTTAGCCCTGAGAATCTTCAAATCCTCAATGAAAAGCTGGCGTTTGATGAATACCTTACGCTGCTAAGAAAATGCGATCTCGGCTATTTTATCTTTGCGCGTCAGCAGGGGATAGGTACGTTGTGTCTGCTGATCCAGGCGGGGGTGCCGTGCGTGCTCAACCGTGACAACCCATTCTGGCAGGATATGGTTGAACAGCATATTCCGGTGCTGTTTACCTCCGATACGCTGAATGTCGAGGTGGTTCGGGAAGCACAACGTCAGCTCACGCTGGTGGATAAAAACAGTATCGACTTTTTCAGCCCGAACTATCTCACGCCGTGGCACCGTGCGCTGCGTATCGCGTCAGGAGAGAAAGCATGAGTCAGTTGCAATTCAGCGGCTTACTGGTTGTCTGGCTTCTGAGCACGCTGTTTATCGCCACCCTCACCTGGTTTGAATTCCGCCGGGTGCGCTTCAACTTTAACGTATTCTTCTCGTTACTGTTTCTGCTGACCTTCTTTTTCGGCTTTCCGCTGACCAGCATTCTGGTTTTCCGGTTTGACGTGAGCGTCGCGCCGCCGGAAATCTTGCTCCAGGCGCTTCTGGCGGCGACCTGTTTCTATGCGGTTTACTACGTCACCTACAAAACGCGGCTGCGTTCAGCCAGGGCCACTGCATCACGCCGGGCGCTTTTTACCATGAATCGGGTGGAGACCCACCTGACATGGGTGATATTGATGGCTATCGCCCTGGTCAGTGTCGGGATCTTCTTTATGCATAACGGCTTCCTGCTGTTTAAGCTCAACTCCTACAGCCAGATTTTTTCGGCTGAAGTTTCGGGCGTGGCGTTAAAGCGATTCTTCTACTTCTTTATCCCGGCGATGCTGGTGATTTTCTTCCTGCGACAGGACAGTAAAGCGTGGCTGTTCTTCCTGGTCAGTACCGTCGCGTTCGGTATCCTGACCTACATGATTGTGGGCGGTACGCGCGCCAATATCATCATTGCTTTCGCTATCTTCTTGTTTATTGGCATCATCCGCGGCTGGATCTCGCTGTGGATGCTGGTGGCGGCAGGGGTGTTTGGCATTGTGGGGATGTTCTGGCTGGCGCTGAAGCGCTACGGGATGAACGTGGCGGGCGATGAGGCGTTTTACACGTTCCTCTACCTGACGCGCGATACCTTCTCGCCGTGGGAAAACCTGGCCTTGCTGCTGCAAAACTACGACAAGATTGATTTCCAGGGGCTTGCGCCGATTGTTCGCGACTTCTATGTCTTTATCCCGAGCTGGCTATGGCCGGACCGCCCTGGCGTGGTGCTCAATACCGCGAACTATTTTACCTGGGAAGTGTTGAACAATCATTCGGGTCTGGCGATCTCGCCAACGCTGATCGGCTCCCTGGTGGTGATGGGCGGCGGCTGGTTTATCCTGCCCGGTGCGGTTGTCGTAGGGCTGATTATTAAATGGTTCGACTGGCTTTACCTGCGCGGTATTGAAGAGACGAACCGCTACAAAGCGGCCATTTTGCACAGTTTCTGCTTTGGTGCCATTTTCAATATGATCGTACTGGCGCGCGAAGGCCTGGATTCATTCGTTTCGCGCGTGGTGTTCTTCATGGTCGTTTTCGGCATCAGCCTGTTACTGGCCAAATTGCTGTACTGGCTGTTTGACAGTGCAGGGCTTGTGCACAAGCGCGGGCAACAGGGCAGCACAACGCTGTCGCAAGTTTAAGAAAGGATAGTCATGACGGATAAAACTTCTGCACCGCGTTATGCGCTTCGTGGTTTGCAGCTTATTGGCTGGCGCGATATGCAGCACGCGCTGGATTTTCTTTTTACCGATGGTCAGATGAAATCCGGTACGCTGGTTGCCATCAATGCAGAAAAGATGCTGGCGGTGGAAGATAACGCCGAAGTCAAAAGCCTGATTGAAGCGGCTGAATTTAAATACGCGGACGGGATTAGCGTGGTCCGATCTATCCGTAAAAAGTTTCCTAGCGCTAATGTTTCCCGCGTGGCGGGGGCCGATCTCTGGGAGCATCTTATGGCCCGCGCGGGCGCGGAGGGGACGCCAGTCTTCCTGATTGGCGGTAAGCCCGAAGTGCTGGCACAGACCGAAGAGAAGCTGCGTCGTCAGTGGAATGTTAATATTGTCGGCAGTCAGGATGGTTACTTTAAGCCTGAAGATCGGCAGGCCTTGTTTGCACGCGTTCGCGACAGCGGGGCAAAAATTGTCACCGTGGCGATGGGTTCCCCGCGACAGGAAATCCTGATGCGCGACTGTCGGCTGGTCAGCCCGGATGCCCTCTATATGGGCGTAGGAGGCACCTACGACGTCTTTACCGGCCACGTTAAGCGTGCACCGACGGTCTGGCAAAATATGGGGCTGGAATGGCTCTACCGCCTGCTTTCACAACCCACCCGCATTAAACGACAGATTCGTCTGCTTCGCTACCTCGCCTGGCACTACACCGGGAAAATGTAATCAAAATGTAGCGCGATATGCTGTTCGCGCTGCAACTCGCCTGCAAAACTGCTGATAATTTGTGCAATGCATTCATTTTTTTTATGCATCGTTTGCCATTTGGTCGATTTTAAGAAACCATTCGCTCCGTATTTTAGTCCCCCTAAAAAACAATACCCGGTATTAAGCCGGGAAACAGCAAACACAATCGAGGATCTATGGCAGAGAAACAACCGGAGCTACAGCGTGGGCTGGAAGCTCGTCATATCGAACTGATCGCGCTGGGCGGCACTATCGGCGTGGGCCTGTTTATGGGCTCCGCAAGCACCCTTAAATGGGCAGGCCCTTCAGTATTACTGGCGTATATCATCGCCGGGCTGTTTGTTTTCTTCATCATGCGCTCAATGGGCGAAATGCTCTTTCTGGAACCCGTAACCGGATCTTTTGCCGTTTACGCGCACCGTTATATGAGCCCGTTCTTCGGCTACCTGACAGCCTGGTCCTACTGGTTTATGTGGATGGCGGTGGGCATCTCTGAAATCACCGCGATAGGGGTCTATGTCCAGTTCTGGTTCCCGGACATGGTCCAGTGGATACCGGCGCTGATTGCCGTGGGGCTGGTGGCGCTGGCAAACCTGGCCGCGGTGCGCCTGTACGGTGAAATCGAGTTCTGGTTTGCGATGATCAAAGTGACCACCATCATCGTGATGATTGTGATCGGTCTGGGCGTGATTTTCTTTGGCTTTGGCAACGGTGGGCACGCCATCGGCTTTGGCAACCTGACTGAACACGGCGGCTTCTTCGCTGGCGGCTGGAAGGGCTTCCTGACAGCGCTGTGTATCGTGGTGGCTTCATATCAGGGTGTGGAGCTGATCGGTATTACTGCCGGTGAAGCGAAAAACCCGCAGGTCACGCTGCGCAGCGCGGTGGGCAAAGTGCTGTGGCGCATCCTGATTTTCTATGTGGGCGCGATCTTCGTTATCGTGACCATCTTCCCGTGGAATGAAATTGGCACGA
The DNA here is from genome assembly GCF_049238025.1 of Enterobacter cloacae complex sp. IR5458. Taxonomy (NCBI): domain Bacteria; kingdom Pseudomonadati; phylum Pseudomonadota; class Gammaproteobacteria; order Enterobacterales; family Enterobacteriaceae; genus Enterobacter; species Enterobacter cloacae complex sp. IR5458. The sequence goes on along the minus strand of NZ_JBMKIF010000024.1, from coordinate 58,762 downwards.
CCGGAAGCCCGTTCGTTTTAACCTTTGCGAAGATTGGTATTACCGCAGCAGCAGGCATCATCAACTTTGTGGTTTTGACAGCGGCACTCTCTGGCTGTAACAGCGGGATGTACAGCTGTGGCCGTATGCTCTACGCACTCTCGAAAAATAACCAGCTACCTGCGGCGATGAGTAAAGTATCACGGGCGGGTGTGCCGGTTGCGGGGGTCGCAGTATCCATTGTGATTCTGCTGATTGGCTCATGCCTGAATTACATCATTCCTAATCCGCAGCGTGTGTTTGTTTACGTCTACAGTGCCAGCGTGCTGCCGGGCATGGTGCCGTGGTTTGTCATTCTCATCAGCCAGCTGCGTTTCCGTCATGCACATAAAAAAGCGATCGCCAGCCATCCGTTCTGCTCGATCCTGTTCCCATATGCGAACTATTTAACGATGGCGTTCCTGATTTGCGTATTAATTGGAATGTACTTTAATGAAGATACCCGCATGTCGCTGTTTGTCGGGCTAATCTTCCTGGCGGCAGTGACGGCCGCGTATAAGCTTTTTGGCCTGGGTCGCCGCGCCACCACGCACAAAGTGGAGGAATAAGCGGCAAAATGTGCAAACCATAACCAAACGCGCATTTTTTTCAAAAAAGCACTAGACAGCGGGGACGGAGGTACGTAATATCCAGCCCCGCAACGGCGCTAAGCGCCCGTAGCTCAGCTGGATAGAGCGCTGCCCTCCGGAGGCAGAGGTCTCAGGTTCGAATCCTGTCGGGCGCGCCATTTTAGTCCCGGCGCTAGAGCTGCGGTGGTCTGAGAAGTAGTCAGTACCGCGTGAAAGAATACAGTGGTGGCTATAGCTCAGTTGGTAGAGCCCTGGATTGTGATTCCAGTTGTCGTGGGTTCGAATCCCATTAGCCACCCCATTATTGAAAGAGTTGTGAATTGCGAAGGTGGCGGAATTGGTAGACGCGCTAGCTTCAGGTGTTAGTGTCCTTAGGATGTGGGGGTTCGAGTCCCCCCCCTCGCACCACGACTTTTTAAATGAATTGAACTAAAAATTCAAAAAGCAGTACATCGGCGAGTAGCGCAGCTTGGTAGCGCAACTGGTTTGGGACCAGTGGGTCGGAGGTTCGAATCCTCTCTCGCCGACCAATTTTGAACCCCGCTTCGGCGGGGTTTTTTGTTTTCTGTGATGTTTCTTTCCTGTAGTGATTCCCCGACAGCGCCCTTTTTCAGTGTCGCGATTCAGCGACATGTAATCCGTTGAAAATAATAGAAATATTTATTTAAGGGCTTTGCTGTCTCTTTCTGACGACATATTTCTGCATTTAGCGATACGTTATGAAGCTTCAGACAGTGCTTAACAGCATAATTTCCTTTTATCTTAAAATGTTGCGTCATGTAAACGTTTTGCGTGTAACTCTGGCACGTTACGTGCAATAATATACGTGTAGATGCTCATTCCATCTCTTATGTTCGCCTTAGTGCCTCATAAACTCAGGAATGACGCAGAGCCATTTACGGTGCTTATCGTCCACTGACAGATGTCGCTTCGGCCTCATCAGACACCATGGACATAACGTTGAGTGAAGCACCAAATATGTTGTCTTACAGACCTGTTTTAACGCCTGCTTTTATAGCAGGCGTTTTTTTATGCCTTATTCCTGATAAAAGCGCATGATGAGAGCAACTATCAGCAGAGCCGCTGACGAAACCATATATAGCGCCTGTACTGAGCCAACCCCGGAAGCCACCACAGCTGCAATGCCAGTGAAAAGTGAGGCGCTGAGCGTTTGCCAGCGCCAGGCTTTACCGCTGGCAACAGCGATTTGCCTGGCCTGAAAATGGCTGAGCATGCCAAACGTACCCGCTGCAAAAAGCACGTTTGAGGCCAGATGTGCGACAAAGATCATCCCAGGCGCATAACCTGCCCAGTTGGCCATAAACGGCAGCATTCCATAAGCGGCCAGAAAGATGCCAAGGCAAAGTAATAATCGCGGCGTACGAGCCGCAAAACGCGCCAGACTGTCTCTTTTAAGCAGCAAAGGGCCGCAAAGCTGCCCCATGCTCCTCGCAAAAAGCAGGGGCAGAGCAAGGCCAGCCGCATCCTGAGGGCGTAGCTGCTGGGCCAGTGCCGGAAGAAGTGCCATAGCGGGTGACCCGACAGCGGCCAGCGCAGGCAAAATGAGCAAGCTGCGTTTCTGCCGAACGGTCAATGTCTGCCAGCGCAATTTCGTAGAAACCCCCTTTTCTTCAGGGGCGGCGTGTGGAGCTGGTGAAAACAGGCGTTCCGCCAGCCATAACATGACCAGCGACCCGAGGAAACTGATGGCATCAATGGTCAGCAAGGCGAGCACGGGCATCTTCTGAAAAAGCACTACGCCCAGCCCGGTACCTAATAGCACCTGAGACGCAAAAATAACATTTTCCAGACAGGTGGCGGCAGGCAGTTCCGTTTCGCTGAGGCCGCGCTTGAAGAGCAACGTCAGGGCGGGCCAGCTCATCCCGCTGAGTAGCGCTTCGGTGGATTGCACGGCGAGTAACGCGACAACGCTATGATAACCCACGCCAAGCAGGGGAAAGAGCAGGACAAGTAAGCCGAGTCCTTCGGTCAATATCAGCAGGGATATCGGAGAATAGCGCGAGCATAGCCTTTCACCGAGCATGCTGCCGAAAAACCCTGGTACCGTGGCGAAAAGAAAGGCGAGGGTAAGCAGGGCTGGCGGGGCTGACCACGCTAACAGCAGCCCGAAGACTACAACCTGGGTTAACCCATTTCCCAGTGAAGAGAAGATAAAAGCACAGGCAAGCAGGCGCAGCCAGCGATGGCAGCGCAGCGCTACAATAAGCGCATACAAAAGCGAGTTCATGACGATTTCCTTTCAGAAACGATTTAGTCCACGCGCAATTCGCGCATGTGCGAAAAAAAGTTAATGAAAAGGCATCGTTACATTGGCGGGTTCGTTTGTGGCTTGAGGTGTAAAGAATGTAGCAGGAGAAAAGCGATAAAAAAAGGAGGCCGTCTGGCCTCCCTGTTAATTACTGCTGCGTGCCGTTGTTCTGCAACGTTAACAGCAACCCATCTCGCCGCATGGCAGCAGCCTCTTCTGGCTTATGCTGTTTGTCGAGCGTATCGGCAAGCCACGCGTAGTCATAGGCGTCCGGACGCTGTTTCAGTGCCGCACGGAAGGCGAGGCTCGCCTCCTGCCATTCGCCGTGCTTCATCAGCGACTGGCCCAGCGTGCTCCACAGCAGCGGGCGGTCACCGACGGTTTTGATCTGCTGACGCAGCACTTTCTCGACTTGCTCTGGGTTATTGGTTTTCAGGCGCGGGATCACCATGACCAGACGATCGTCGTACTGGCGCTTGAGACCGTCGAGGAGGATCTCCTGGGCGGTGTCATGATCGTCACATTCAATAAGATGTTCCGCCATCGCCACCTGCAGAGGAACCTGCTGACGCGTTTTCCGGCTCTGATTTTTCCACCAGGTCTTCAGGCCGTCGCTACCCAGGTCGGCGCGTGCCTGATCCATCAGGCCAATCCATGCCAGACGCTGAAGCTCGTCACGATGCTCGTCATCACCCACTTCGGCCTTCGCCATTGACGGAATGATGTCCAGCAGCGAGCCCCACGCACCGGTACGAATATAAGCCTGTTCGGCAAGACGCAGGACTTCAGGATGGCGGGGAGCGATTTCCAGCAGGCGGTCAATGCCATGGCGCGCCGCATGGTTCTCATTGCGAGCCAGCTGCAGACGAACGCGGGTGATCTCAACCGGAATCGGGTCACCGGAAGCCAGTTCTGACGCACGTTCCAGATGCTGATTCGCACGGGCTTCATCACCGCGCTGCTGCGCTGCTTCGGCAGCCAGAAGATAGTTCACCACCGGCTGTTCTGCATGGTCGGCATTTTTCGACATCAGCTTTTCAACCTGCTGATAATCGCCTTCGGCGAGCTTAAGCAGCGCCTGCTCGGTTTGCTTACGCGCACGACGACGCTTGCGGCCAACGAACCAGCCGCGCGTATGCGCGCCGGTACGAAAAATACGGCGCAGGATCCATTCGACTGCCAGCAGTACTACGACGCCGAGGATCAGAATAATCACCAGACCCGTTACGCTGGTTTCGATGTTGTAATTATCGGTCTGGATCAGAACGTATCCCTGATGACCGGCAAGCATCGGTCCCAGGACGATCCCGGCGATCAACAAGATGAAGAGTAAGAGAACTTTTAGCATCATTACTCTCCTTGTGGCGCGCTGTCAGGCGCTGGCGCTGGTGCCGCTCCGCCTGTTTGCTCTGCCGGAACGCCCGGCTGTGCCAGCAGGTTACGCACGCGCGTCTGCATCAGTTTCTCCAGAATCGGCTGGCTGGCCAGCTTATCCGGTACGTTCATCGTGATGTTCTGCTGGCTCAGCTTATCGATGTCTTCGAGGAAAGCGGTGGTCGTCGCGTCATCGGTATTGTAATACGCACGCACCCACGTCGAGACGTTATCCAGCGCCTGTTTGTAGGTCTCTTCCTGATGACGAGGCACAGCCTGAGCCGCCACCAGCAGGCGGGAACGGATGTTTTCGCGCAGATAGATATCCTGATTCGGCGCTAACAGCGGTACAGCGGTTTCATCGCGACGACGGATGGTGATAAAGCTGTCCATAAAGTTCTGCCAGCTTTTCTGCAGGTTAATGCGCCATTCGCTCAGAGAGCTGGAAAGCTCGGTACCGTCGGAATCCATGGGGGAGTCGTCGTCGTTGTTATCCGCCAGCTGCAGGTTATCAATCTGATTCGAAAGCTGGTTCACCTTGAGGATAATGCCGTCGTAATCCACCTGCGAAACGGCGGAAAGACTCGCGATATCTTCGGTGATCGCGCGACGTGCGGTAATGAGGCTGGGATCGTTCATGTCTGCCAGGCTTGCATCGGCGCTTTTCAGCAGTGCGGCGGCGGTGGTAACGTCCTGGTCGCTCCAGAGCTTACGCCCGGCGAGTTTTACGAGGAAATCGGCCTGAGAGAGCAGCCAGGTTTTGGCATCGGTACCGGAAATCGTGGCGACTTTCTGCTGTACTTCGTCCAGTTGTTTGGTCAGCTCTTGCTGTTTGTTGTTTGCCTCGGCCAGCGCGGCAGCCTGCTGCTTAATCACCGCTTCCAGCTCGGTTTTCTGCGTTTCCTGCGCTTTTTGCAGGGAGGTAAGCTGATTGACCAGCGTATCGCTGGTGGCCGTCTGGTTAGCGCCCTGTTGCTTCACAAGGCCGTACAGGCCAACACCTGCCGCCAGTGCAATGGCGATGGCAATTGCGCTCAGCGCGAGGCTGGTTTTGTTGCTGCCGTTTTTCTTCTCAGCGGTTTTCTCAGTCGTCTCTGGCTGTGGCGTGGTGTCCACAGTCTCCCTGGTCTCTTCAACCACGGCGGAGGATTTTTCGTGTTCCGTCATTATGGCTTCCCATTTGAGAGTTATTGTAATGCGCGCAGCAGCGCATCGTTGTCGGCGTTATCAGCGATCCGAATATCCTGCCAGCCCAGTTCCCGGGCGAGGTTCGCCAGACGCTCACTGACGACCAGAAGCCGACAGCGGAGTAACCAGTTTTCGCGATACCAATGCGGTATCAGCGACCAAAGCTGTTGTAACATTTCACCGCTGGTGACCACCAGCGTATTAATGCCGCGCGCGTGCCAGCGCATCGCTTCTTCCGCGCCATCGTAGTGCTTTGCGCAACGCTGATAGCACTCAACGAACGTCACGTCGGCACCCCGTTCACGCAGCGTTTCGCCCAGCAGCTCGCGGCCACCATTGCCGCGCAAAATGAGCGCGCGCTTTCCGGCAATAGTTTGTAATTCAGGTAATTGTAGCAAGACTTCGCTAATTTCCCGATCTAACGGGTAGCGAACATCAGCGCCGCTTACGGTATGCAGCGCCAGCGCTGTTGAGCGACCAATGGCGAAATAGCGTGGGGCAGTTGTCCAGGACAGACTTTGCTGTTGCAGCTGGGCGTTGGCGAATTCCACGGCATGTTGCGACAACGCAAACAACAGATCGCCTTCCTGCAGGGTATTTATCCGATCGGCGAGCGCAGAGAGCTCGCGACCGGGGGAGAATTCAATCAGCGGAAAACTCCAGGCCACCTGCCCCAGTGTGCGCAGACGGCTCACTAACTGCTCTCCTGCGGGAGAAGGGCGGGTGACAAGAATACTCATGCAGGGGGTTCTCCGTTATAGACCTCAGCCAGGATTTCACGCGCGCCGTTATTCAGCAGCTCTTCCGCCAGCGACACGCCAAGCTGTTCGGCATCTTGCGGATTGCCACGACGTTCGCCGCGTACCATCTGTGAACCGTCCGGGGCACCCACCAGCGCGCGCAGCCAGAGTTTCCCTTCGGTTAATTCAGCATAGCTGCCAATCGGCACCTGGCATCCGCCTTCGAGGCGGGTATTCATCGCCCGCTCGGCTTTTACGCGGATAGCGGTCTCGTCATGGTTCAGCGGCGCGAGCAGTTCGCGTGTACGCACATCGTCCAGACGGCACTCAATGCCGACGGCACCCTGGCCCACGGCCGGCAGCGACAGTTCTGGTGGTAGCGCCACGCGAATGCGTTCCTCCAGCCCCAGACGCTTCAGTCCAGCGACGGCAAGAATAATGGCATCGTATTCACCGTTATCCAGTTTGCCCAGGCGTGTGCCGACGTTGCCGCGCAGCGAGCGGATGATCAGGTCAGGGCGACGCTCCGCCAGCTGACACTGACGGCGTAAACTGGAGGTGCCAACTACGCTACCTTCGGGCAACGCATCAAGCGAGTCATAGCGGTTAGAGACAAACGCATCACGCGGATCTTCGCGCTCGCAGATGGTCACCAGCCCCAGCCCTTCCGGGAACTCGACGGGCACATCTTTCATGGAGTGCACGGCGATATCGGCGCGGTTCTCAAGCAATGCCAGTTCCAGTTCTTTGACAAACAGGCCCTTGCCGCCCACCTTCGCCAGTGGCGTATCCAGGATCACGTCACCGCGCGTGACCATCGGCACCAGCTCGACGTGCAATCCATTGTGGCAGGCTTCAAGGCGCTGCTTAACATAATGTGCCTGCCAGAGCGCGAGAGGGCTTTGGCGTGTGGCAATTCTCAAAACATTGTCTAACATGCTTGTTACCGTCATTATCAATCGCTAACCATCCTAACATTGTTGACTCTGGGATGGCAGTTTTACGGTTGATGAAGCGCGAGAGGGACACGGTGGCGTATTCGCCAGCCATAGCCGTATTCAGGAATTTACACGTACAGAACGGTGCTACACTTGTATGTAGCGCATCTTTCTTTACGGTCAACCGGCAAGGTGTTAAATTGATCACGTTTTAGACCATTTTTTCGTCGGTACCACCATAATGATAAGGGCGAAAAAAGGGTAACGGTTATCTTTTTGAAATACTGCGGGCTCGCGGTTATTCGTGTTTTGAATGGCTTACGACACCCGGAAACATCAGGCGATACGTCTTGTACCTCTATATTGAGACTCTGAAACAGAGACTGGATGCCATAAATCAATTGCGCGTGGATCGCGCGCTTGCTGCCATGGGCCCTGCTTTCCAGCAGGTATACAGTCTGCTGCCGACATTATTGCACTATCACCATCCGCTGATGCCTGGGTACCTTGACGGTAACGTTCCCAGAGGCATATGTCTTTTCACGCCTGATGAAACCCAACAGCATTATCTGAACGAGCTGAAACTCTACCGCGGTATGCCGCCGCAGGAATCACCGACAGGTGAACTGCCGATTACCGGCGTTTACACGATGGGGAGTACCTCATCGGTAGGGCAAAGCTGTTCTTCAGATCTGGATATCTGGGTCTGCCATCAATCCTGGCTCGATAACGAAGAGCGGCAGCTGCTGCAGCGTAAATGCAGCCTGCTGGAGAGCTGGGCCGCGTCGCTTGGCGTGGAAGTGAGCTTCTTCCTGATTGATGAAAACCGTTTCCGCCATAACGAAAGCGGCAGTCTGGGTGGTGAAGACTGCGGCTCGACTCAGCACATTTTATTGCTGGATGAATTTTATCGTACTGCTGTGCGTCTGGCCGGGAAGCGTATTCTGTGGAATATGGTGCCGTGCGATGAAGAAGAGAATTATGACGACTACGTCATGTCGCTTTATTCGCAGGGCGTTCTGACGCCAAACGAGTGGCTGGATCTGGGCGGCCTTAGCTCCCTGTCCGCAGAAGAGTACTTCGGCGCTAGCCTCTGGCAGCTCTATAAGAGCATTGATTCACCGTACAAAGCGGTGTTGAAAACGCTGTTGCTTGAAGCCTACTCCTGGGAATACCCCACGCCGCGTCTGCTGGCGAAAGATATCAAGCAGCGCCTGCACGATGGTGAGATTGTCTCCTACGGGCTTGATGCCTACTGCATGATGCTGGAACGCGTTACCGAATACCTGAAAGCCATTGATGACTCCACGCGTCTTGACCTAGTGCGTCGATGTTTTTATCTCAAAGTTTGTGAAAAACTGAGCCGCGAGCGCGCCTGTGTGGGCTGGCGTCGTGAAGTGGTCAGCCAGTTAGTGAAAGAGTGGGGATGGGACGAAGCGCGTCTGTCCATGCTCGACAACCGCGCTAACTGGAAAATCGATCAGGTGCGTGAAGCGCATAACGAACTGCTCGATGCGATGATGCAAAGCTACCGTAACCTGATCCGCTTTGCGCGCCGCAACAACCTTAGCGTCTCCGCCAGCCCGCAGGACATTGGCGTACTGACCCGTAAGCTCTATGCCGCGTTTGAAGCGCTGCCGGGCAAAGTCACCCTGGTGAACCCGCAGATTTCGCCTGACCTGTCAGAACCGAACCTGACCTTTATCTATGTACCGCCGGGCCGCGCAAACCGCACCGGGTGGTATCTTTACAACCGTGCGCCTAGCATGGACTCGATCATCAGCCATCAGCCGCTGGAATATAACCGCTACCTGAACAAACTGGTGGCCTGGGCGTGGTTTAACGGTCTGCTGACTTCACGCACCCGCCTGTTTATCAAGGGCAACGAGGTCGTCGATTTAGCCAAGCTGCAGGAGATGGTGGCGGATGTTTCGCACCACTTCCCACTGCGTCTGCCTGCGCCAACGCCGAAAGCGCTTTACAGCCCCTGTGAAATTCGCCATCTGGCGATTATCGTCAACCTGGAATACGACCCGACGGCAGCTTTCCGTAATCAGGTAGTCCATTTTGACTTCCGCAAACTGGACGTCTTCAGCTTTGGCGAACAGCAAAACTGTCTGGTGGGCAGCGTGGATCTGCTGTACCGCAACTCGTGGAATGAAGTGCGTACTCTGCATTTCAACGGCGAGCAGGCGATGATCGAAGCGCTGAAAACTATTCTGGGCAAAATGCACCAGGACGCCGCGCCACCGGACAGCGTCGAAGTGTTCTGCTACAGCCAGCACCTGCGCGGCTTAATTCGTACCCGCGTGCAGCAGCTGGTCTCCGAGTGCATCGAGCTGCGTCTCTCCAGTACCCGTCAGGAAACCGGGCGCTTTAAAGCACTGCGCGTCTCCGGCCAGACCTGGGGGCTGTTCTTCGAACGTCTGAATGTATCGGTACAGAAGCTGGAAAACGCCATTGAGTTTTACGGGGCGATTTCACATAACAAGCTGCATGGACTGTCGGTCCAGGTGGAAACCAACCACGTCAAACTGCCACAGGTGGTGGACGGCTTTGCAAGTGAAGGGATTATTCAGTTCTTCTTCGAAGAGTCGGGCGACGATGCCGGGTTCAACATCTACATTCTGGATGAGACCAACCGCGCCGAGGTGTATCACCATTGTGAAGGTAGCAAAGAGGAGCTGGTGCGCGACGTCAGCCGTTTCTACTCTTCTTCACATGACCGCTTCACCTATGGCTCCAGCTTTATCAACTTCAACCTGCCGCAGTTCTATCAGATTGTGAACGTTGATGGGCGAGCGCAGGTGATCCCGTTCCGTACGCAGGCAATTACCCCTGCGGTGCCCGCAAACCAGGATACCGCACCGCTGTTGCAGCAGTATTTCTCCTGATTTCGTGAGCCCGGTGGCGGCTACGCCTTACCGGGCCTACAACAGCCCGAACCCGTAGGCCGGGTAAGCGCAGCGCCACCCGGCAACAAAACTACCTGAAACTGACGGTCTCACCCGCCTGCGCCGTCGCTGCCTGCTCCAGCAAATCCCAGAACGTTTCGCCGCTGCGGTCGCAAATCCATTCCCCGTCTTTCAGATCGAAATGATATCCGCCCTGTTTTGCGGCCAGCCAGACCTGGTGAAGCGGTTCCTGGCGGTTAATAATAATTTTGCTGCCGTTTTCGAAGCTCAGGGTCAGAATGCCGCCGTTGATTTCACAATCGATATCGCTGTCGCCGTCCCAGTCGTCGAGACGTTCTTCGATGGTCATCCACAGGGTGTCTGCAAGGCGATGGAATTCACTGTCGTTCATGGTTTTGTTCCTGTTTTTCGTGATGCCGGCAGTATAACGCTAAATAATTCCCGTTGCAGGAAAGCGGCAAACTCTTGCTTTTGTGTCTTCTCCTGCGATGATAGAAACAGATTTGAACTTACGGGCAACTTTATAATGAAAAACGCTTTCCGAACGCTTGCCGTTCTCATCACCCTGTTTAGCCTGACGGGCTGCGGACTGAAGGGACCTCTCTACTTCCCACCTGCGGATAAAACCGCGCCGCCGCCGACGAAACCCGTCCAAAGCGGCATTGAGTCTACCACGCCAAATACTAACGATCGTGGCGACAACGGTGGCCCGACTCAGGTTAATCTCTGACGACAACGTTCTGTACCCGCGCAATGGAGCAAATGATGCAGTTCTCTAAAATGCATGGCCTTGGCAACGATTTTATGGTCGTCGACGCGGTAACGCAGAATGTGTTTTTCTCCCCGGAACTGATCCGTCGCCTGGCGGATCGGCATCTGGGCGTGGGGTTTGATCAACTGCTGGTGGTTGAGCCGCCATACGATCCCGACCTCGATTTCCACTACCGTATTTTTAACGCGGACGGCAGCGAGGTTAACCAGTGCGGCAACGGTGCGCGCTGTTTTGCCCGCTTTGTCCGCCTGAAAGGGCTGACCAACAAGCGCGATATTCGCGTCAGTACGGCCAACGGCCGCATGGTGCTCAGCGTCACCGATGACGAACTGGTGCGCGTGAACATGGGCGAGCCTAACTTCGAACCCTCTGCCGTGCCGTTTCGCGCAAACAAAGCGGAAAAGACCTATATTATGCGTGCGGCCGAGCAGACAGTATTGTGCGGCGTCGTCTCGATGGGTAATCCGCACTGCGTGATTCAGGTAGATGATGTGGAAACCGCCGCGGTTGAAACGCTCGGTCCGGTGCTGGAAGGCCACGAGCGTTTTCCGGAGCGGGCGAACATCGGTTTCATGCAGGTGGTGAAGCGTGAGCACATCCGCCTGCGGGTTTACGAGCGCGGCGCGGGCGAAACCCAGGCCTGCGGTAGCGGTGCGTGTGCGGCCGTGGCGGTCGGCATCTCACAGGGGCTACTCGCCGAAGAGGTTCGCGTCGAGTTACCGGGCGGTCGGCTTGATATCGCCTGGAAAGGACCGGGTCATCCACTGTATATGACTGGCCCGGCGGCACATGTCTATGACGGGTTTATCCATCTATGAAACAACCAGGGGAAGAACTGCAGGAAACAGTGACGGAACTGGACGACAGAGCTGTTGTGGATTATCTGCTGCGCAATCCTGAGTTTTTTATTCGCAATGCACGCGTCGTCGAAGAGATGCGCGTGCCGCATCCGGTTCGCGGGACCGTGTCGCTGGTCGAATGGCACATGGCGCGCTCGCGCAACCACATCAATCAGCTTGAAGAGAACATGACGCTGCTGATGGAGCAGGCCAGCACCAACGAAAACCTGTTCTATCGTTTGCTGCATCTGCAGGCGCGTCTGGCCTCGGCGCACAGCCTTGATGAGTTCCTTAGCCGCTTCCACCGCTGGGCGCGTGAGCTTGGGCTGGCGGGTGCAACGATTCGTCTTTTCCCTGACCGCTGGCGCATTGGCGCACCGTCCGGGTTTACCCATCTGGCGCTCAGTCGTCAGGCGTTTGAACCGCTGCGCATTCAGCGTCTGGGCCATGCGCATCACTATCTGGGGCCGCTGAACGGGCCTGAACTGCTGGTGGTATTACCGGAAGCGAAGGCGATTGGCTCGGTGGCGATGTCGCTGATGGGACGCGATGGCGATCTGGGCGTCATGTTATTTACCAGCCGCGACGCGCACCACTACGAGCAAGGCCAGGCCACGCACCTGCTGCAGGAGATCGCCCTGATGCTGCCCGAACTGCTGGAGCGCTGGATTGAACGCGTATGACGGACGGACCGCTTTCCACTGACGTCGCGCGCTTTCTGCGCTATCTGGGGGTGGAACGTCAGCTCAGCCCCATTACGCTGCTTAACTACCAGCGTCAGCTTGATGCCATCATGCAGATTGCCGACGAGATCGGCCTGAAAAGCTGGCAACAATGTGACGCTGCCACGGTACGCGGGTTCGTTGTGCGTAGCCGTAAAAAAAACCTCAGCCCGGCGAGCCTGGCGCTCAGACTCTCCGCGCTACGCAGTTTCTTTGACTGGCTGGTCAGCCAGGGCGGCATAAAAGCCAACCCGGCAAAAGGGATCGCCACGCCGAAAGCCCCGCGCCATCTGCCGAAAAATATCGACGTCGACGACGTAAACCGTCTGCTGGATATTGATCTGAACGATCCGTTGGCGGTGCGTGACCGCGCGATGCTGGAAGTGATGTACGGCGCAGGGCTGCGTCTGTCTGAACTGGTGAACCTCGATTTAAAACACCTCGACCTGGACACCGGCGAAGTGTGGGTGATGGGCAAGGGCAGCAAAGAGCGCCGCCTGCCCATTGGCCGCAATGCCGTCGCCTGGATTGAGCACTGGCTTGACCTGCGCGGGCTGTTTGGCGCGGAAGAAGATGCGCTGTTCCTGTCGAAACTCGGCAAGCGGATCTCGGCGCGTAACGTACAGAAGCGCTTTGCGGAGTGGGGTATTAAGCAGGGGCTGAACAGTCATGTTCACCCGCATAAGCTGCGACACTCCTTTGCGACACACATGCTTGAGTCGAGCGGCGATCTGCGCGGCGTGCAGGAGCTCCTCGGCCATGCGAATCTGTCGACCACTCAAATCTACACCCACTTAGACTTCCAACACCTTGCCTCGGTGTATGACGCGGCGCATCCACGCGCCAAACGGGGGAAATAATGCGTTTTTACCGCCCACTCGGCCAGATCTCAGCCCTGACGTTTGACCTTGATGACACCCTTTATGACAACCGCGAGGTGATTCTGCGTACCGAGCAGGAATCGCTGGCGTTTGTACAGAATTACCATCCGGCGCTGAAAGCGATGCAGAACAAGGACTTCCAGACGCTGCGTCAGTCCCTGCGGGAGACCGAGCCGGACATTTACCACGACGTGACCGAATGGCGTCGTCGCGCGGTTGAGCAGGCGATGCTCAACGCAGGACTCAACGCACGGGATGCGGCCATCGGTGCTGAGGCAGCGATGGAAAACTTTGCCAAATGGCGCAGCCGTATCGACGTACCGCAGGAGACCCACGACACGCTGGCGAAGCTCGCCGAAAAGTGGCCGCTGGTGGCCATCACCAACGGCAATGCCCAGCCCGAGCTGTTTGGCCTCAGCGATTACTTTGAATTCGTGCTGCGCGCGGGCCCGCATGGGCGCGCCAAGCCGTTCAGCGATATGTACCATCTGGCGGCGGAAAAACTGACTCTGCCGCTGGGCAACATTCTGCATGTGGGTGATGACCTCACCACCGACGTGGCTGGCGCTATCCGCTGCGGCATGCAGGCCTGCTGGATCAAGCCAGAGAACGCCGACCTGATGACCACGCTGGATAGCCGTCTTCTGCCGCACGTGGAAATTTCACGGTTGGCATCCCTCACGACGCTGATATAATCACCAGTAATATTGTATAAATTACCAGGGTTTTGCAGTTGTAGGCCCGGTAAGCGAAGCGCCACCGGGCGTTTTGCTCTGTTCCTGAATACTATGTGACGGTGCCAATGGACGTTTCTTACCTGCTCGACAGCCTTAATGACAAACAGCGTGAAGCCGTAGCGGCCTCGCGCACCAACATGCTGGTGCTGGCTGGGGCGGGCAGTGGTAAGACGCGCGTGCTGGTTCACCGTATCGCGTGGCTGCAGAGCGTGGAAAACTGCTCGCCGTACTCAATCATGGCCGTCACGTTTACCAATAAGGCGGCGGCGGAGATGCGTCACCGTATCGCCCAGTTAATGGGTACCAGCCAGGGCGGTATGTGGGTCGGCACCTTCCACGGCCTGGCGCACCGCCTGCTGCGCGCGCACCATATGGACGCCAACCTGCCGCAGGATTTTCAGATCCTCGACAGCGAAGACCAGCTCCGTCTGCTGAAGCGTCTGATCAAGGCGATGAACCTTGACGAGAAACAGTGGCCGCCGCGTCAGGCGATGTGGTACATCAACGGTCAGAAAGACGAAGGATTGCGTCCGCACCATATTCAGAGCTTCGGCAACCCGGTGGAGCAGACCTGGCAAAACGTCTACAAAGCCTACCAGGAAGCGTGCGATCGCGCCGGTCTGGTGGATTTCGCCGAGCTGCTGCTGCGCGCCCACGAACTGTGGCTCAACAAACCACATATCCTTCAGCACTACCGTGAACGCTTTACCAATATCCTGGTGGACGAATTCCAGGATACCAACAACATCCAGTACGCATGGATCCGCCTGCTGGCGGGCGATACCGGTAAGGTGATGATCGTGGGGGATGATGACCAGTCGATCTACGGCTGGCGCGGGGCGCAGGTGGAAAACATCCAGCGCTTCCTCAACGATTTCCCCGGCGCACAAACCATCCGTCTGGAGCAGAACTATCGCTCCACCAGCAACATTCTGAGCGCAGCCAACGCCCTGATTGAAAACAACAACGGGCGTCTGGGTAAAAAGCTGTGGACCGACGGCGTCGACGGCGAGCCGATTTCAATTTACTGCGCCTTCAACGAGCTCGACGAAGCCCGCTTCGTGGTGAACCGTATTAAAACCTGGCAGGATAACGGCGGCGCGTTAGAGCAGTGCGCCATTCTCTACCGCAGTAACGCCCAGTCACGCGTGCTGGAAGAGGCGCTGCTGCAGGTAGGTATGCCGTACCGCATTTATGGCGGTATGCGCTTCTTCGAACGTCAGGAAATCAAAGATGCGCTCTCGTATCTGCGTCTGATTGCGAACCGTAATGATGACGCGGCGTTTGAGCGCGTGGTCAACACCCCAACCCGTGGCATTGGCGACCGCACGCTGGACGTGGTGCGTCAGGCCTCGCGCGACCGCCAGCTGACGCTGTGGCAGGCGTGCCGCGAGCTGCTGCAGGAGAAAGCCCTTGCCGGTCGTGCGGCCAGCGCATTGCAGCGCTTCCTTGAGCTGATTGACGCCCTGGCGCAGGAAACCGCCGATATGCCGCTGCACGTGCAGACTGACCGGGTAATCAAAGACTCCGGCCTGCGCACCATGTACGAGCAGGAAAAAGGCGAGAAGGGTCAGACCCGTATTGAGAACTTAGAGGAACTGGTCACGGCAACGCGCCAGTTCAGCTACAACGAAGAAGACGAAGACCTGATGCCGCTGCAGGCGTTCCTTTCCCACGCCGCGCTGGAGGCGGGTGAAGGGCAGGCGGACACCTGGCAGGATGCGGTGCAACTGATGACACTGCACTCCGCCAAAGGTCTGGAGTTCCCGCAGGTCTTTATCGTCGGGATGGAAGAGGGGATGTTCCCGAGCCAGATGTCGCTCGATGAAGGCGGACGGCTGGAAGAGGAGCGTCGACTGGCCTATGTGGGCGTGACGCGCGCGATGCAAAAGCTGACGCTAACCTATGCGGAAACCCGCCGCCTGTACGGGAAAGAGGTCTACCACCGTCCGTCTCGCTTTATTGGTGAACTGCCGGAGGAGTGCGTGGAGGAAGTGCGCCTGCGTGCCAGCATCAGCCGCCCTGTCAGCCATCCGCGTATGGGATCACCGATCTCTGAAACGGACACCGGCTACAAGCTGGGTCAGCGCGTGCGCCATTCGAAGTTTGGCGAAGGCACCATTGTAAATCTGGAAGGCAGCGGCGAGCACAGCCGCCTGCAGGTGGCGTTCCAGGGGCAGGGGATCAAATGGCTGGTGGCCGCTTACGCTAAGCTGGAAACAGTGTAACTTTCAGAAAAATATCATTATTTTGTAATAATCTGCTAGCCTTATACGTTGAAGGTCAATTAATGCCCTTCAGCGTTCCGTTGCGTGTTGACGCCACAGTTACTGCTGGCGTAACATGCGCGCACGATTACGCTAAGAGGACATTCGCCTTGGACACACCCAGTAGATACTGGCTCAATTCCCTGTCATCCAGGAACAACTCCTAAGGCTATCTCCCCTTGCTGATGGCCTTAGTGGTTGTCAGCGACTGCATTATTCCCGTCGCGCTGAGTCAGGCTGTTTAATGGTCTGAAACCCAATTTGTTTCTGTGTGCCCACCGAACTGTCCGATATTTTTTGCATTGGGAGTCCCGGTCATGTTGAGCGCATTTCAACTCGAAAATAACCGACTGACTCGGCTTGAAGCCGAAGAGTCACAGCCCCTCATTGATGCCGTATGGGTGGATCTGGTCGAGCCGGACGACGATGAGCGCCTTCGCGTACAATCTGAGCTGGGGCAAAGCCTGGCAACCCGTCCTGAACTGGAAGACATCGAAGCATCTGCGCGTTTTTTTGAAGATGAAGACGGCCTGCACATTCACTCCTTCTTCTTCTTTGAAGATGCGGAAGACCATGCGGGCAACTCCACCGTGGCCTTTACCATTCGCGACGGTCGCCTGTTTACCCTGCGCGAGCGTGAACTGCCCGCGTTTCGTCTCTACCGCATGCGCGCCCGCAGCCAGGCAATGGTGGACGGCAACGCTTACGAACTGCTGCTCGACCTGTTTGAGACCAAAATCGAACAGCTGGCGGATGAGATTGAAAACATCTACAGCGATCTGGAAAAGCTGAGCCGCGTGATCATGGAAGGCCATCAGGGCGATGAATACGACGAAGCGCTCTCCACGCTGGCCGAGCTGGAAGATATCGGCTGGAAGGTGCGTTTGTGTCTGATGGATACCCAGCGCGCGCTGAACTTCCTCGTGCGTAAGGCGCGTCTGCCGGGCGGTCAGCTGGAGCAGGCGCGTGAGATCCTGCGCGATATCGAATCCCTGCTGCCGCACAACGAATCCCTGTTCCAGAAGGTGAACTTCCTGATGCAGGCGGCGATGGGCTTTATTAACATCGAGCAGAACCGCATCATCAAGATCTTCTCGGTGGTATCCGTGGTGTTCCTGCCGCCGACGCTGGTGGCCTCCAGCTATGGGATGAACTTCGAGTTTATGCCGGAGCTGAAGTGGAGCTTTGGTTACCCGGGGGCGATTATCTTTATGATCCTCGCCGGGCTGGCGCCGTATCTGTACTTTAAGCGTCGTAACTGGCTTTGAGTATCCGCCCGGTGGCGCTACGCTTACCGGGCCTACTAAATGTGTAGGCCGGATAAGGCGCAGCCGCCATCCGGCAAAAAGGCACTACAGCCCTTTGCGCACTCTGCGCTGGGTGTAAATCGCATCGGCGACAAAAATCGCCAGCGCTACCCAGATAAAGGCGAACGTCACCATCTTATCTGCGCCCGGCACTTCGCCGTAAAACACCACCGCCAGCAGAAACATCAGCGTCGGGCCGATGTACTGGAAGAAGCCCAGCGTGGAGAGACGCAGACGCGTTGCCGCACCGGTGAAGCACAGCAGAGGAATAGTGGTCACCACGCCTGCCGCCATCAGCATCAGATTCAGCGACCACGGGTTGCTGCCCATATGACTGGTGGCGCTGTCGGCGATACCGAAGAGGTAGATCGCCGCCACCGGCAGCAGCCACAGGGTTTCAAACAGCATCCCCGTTTGGGCTTCCACCGCAATCTTCTTACGTACCAGACCGTAGAACGCAAAGCTGAACGCCAGGCCGAGGGCAATAATCGGCAGCGAGCCGAACGTCCAGAGCTGTACCAGCACGCCGCAGAAGGCCAGAAACACCGCCAGCCACTGCATACGGCGGAAACGTTCGCCGAGGAAAAGCATCCCCAGTACGATATTCACCAGCGGGTTAATAAAGTAGCCAAGACTGGCTTCGAGCATGTGGTGGTTATTCACCGCCCAGATAAACAGCAGCCAGTTTCCGCCAATGAGCACCGCCGAGAGTGCCAGCAGGAAAACTTTCTTGGGCGTTTTGAGCAGCGTCTTGACGCCGGACCACTGCCGGCTGAGGCTCATTAGCGCGATCATAAAGAAAAAGGACCAGATGACGCGGTGAGTGAGGATCTCGTCGGCCGGTACATAAGCGATAAATTTGAAGTACGCCGGTGCAATACCCCAAATAAAATAAGCGGCAAGGGCGAGTAAAACGCCCTGCCGCGTCTGTTTAGCATCCATCGGGAAAATCCGTTACAAAAAAGTGAATTAATTTTACCCGATTTTGCCGCTTTACCCCACCATATATGTGGCGGTGGCGCTGGCGATATAGACCTGCTCTTCGTTGTGTAATTCAACGCGCGCCACCGCCACTTTATTTCCCGCACGCAGCAGGCTGCTGGTGCAGGTAAAGCGATTGCCGCGTCCGGGGCGAAGATAATCGACGCGTAAATCAATGGTGCCCATGCGCGCCAGACGCTGGCGGAGTTCGTCTTCATTGATGGTGTCATGACGCGTCAGCGTACTGCCCACGCAGACCAGACCAGCCGCCACGTCCAGCGCGGAAGCAATCACCCCGCCGTGCAAAATACTTTGCGCCCAGTTGCCCACCATCATCGGCTGGTTGTTGAAGCTCAACTGGGCAAACTCTTTCTCGTAACGCTCCAGCTCCAGACCCAGCGCACGGTTAAATGGCATATGGTAAACAAAAATCTCGCCCACGAGCTTTAACACTTCTTCAGAGGTAAGCATGGCTGACATGAGGTTTCACATCCCTATTGTTAATGAAATGTTGATTTTATGCCTCAACAATACGGATTTCCACTTTCAGAAACGAGGAGGCGGAAGTTGGCGCAGAAGTCTGTAGAATGCCCGGATAAAATTATTCATTACACGTCACTATTTCAGGAGAACACCACCGATGCGGACGTATCTGGGTTGGTTACTGGCGGCGGTTGCGCTGCCCCTCACAGCATATGCGCAGGAAGCGACAGTTAAAGAAGTGCACGATGCGCCATCCGTACACGGTAGCATCATTGCTAACATGCTTCAGGAGCATGACAATCCGTTCACGCTTTACCCGTATGACACCAACTACGTGATTTACACCCAGACCAGCGATCTGAACAAAGAAGCGATAAGCTCCTATAACTGGTCTGATAATGCGCGTAAAGATGAGGTGAAGTTCCAGTTGAGCCTCGCCTTCCCGTTCTGGCGCGGTATTCTGGGGCCGAACTCGGTACTCGGTGCCTCTTACACGCAGAAATCCTGGTGGCAGCTTTCCAACAGCGGCGAATCTTCGCCGTTCCGTGAAACCAACTATGAGCCGCAGCTGTTCCTTGGCTTTGCAACGGATTATGAATTTGCCGGATGGACGTTGCGTGACGTCGAAGTCGGCTTTAATCACGATTCTAACGGCCGTTCCGACCCCACGTCTCGTAGCTGGAACCGTGCCTATACGCGCCTGATGGCGCAGAACGGCAACTGGATGGTGGAAGTGAAGCCGTGGTATGTGGTGGGGAGCACCGACGATAACCCGGATATCACCAAATATATGGGTTACTACCAGCTCAAGGTCGGCTACCAGTTAGGCGATGCCGTGCTGAGCGCGAAAGGCCAGTACAACTGGAATACCGGCTACGGTGGTGCGGAAGTGGGCCTGAGCTATCCGGTAACGAAGCATGTGCGCCTCTATACGCAGGTGTACAGCGGTTACGGCGAGTCGCTGATCGACTATAACTTCAACCAGACCCGCGTGGGTGTGGGCGTAATGCTGAACGATATTCTCTAAGCTGCTCGAATGTTTTTGCGTTAAACGTTGAAGTTTCTCTCTCAGGCGCTGAAAATAGCGCCTGTTTCATTTCTGGCATATGGGGTTAACGTGGCGCAGGCGGAAGTATTGAATCAGGAGTCGCTGGTTAAACAGGTTTTGCATGAAACCTTTGGCTACCAGCAGTTCCGCCCTGGCCAGGAAACCATCATTGAAACCGTGCTGGAAGGCCGTGATTGTCTGGTCGTTATGCCGACCGGCGGCGGGAAATCACTCTGTTATCAGGTGCCCGCGCTGGTGCTTAACGGCCTGACGGTCGTGGTATCGCCCCTTATTTCTCTGATGAAAGACCAGGTTGATCAACTGCTCGCCAACGGCGTGGCGGCGGCCTGTCTTAATTCCACGCAAACCCGGGAGCAGCAGCAAGAGGTGATGGCCGGGTGTCGCACCGGGCAGGTTCGTCTGCTGTATATCGCACCGGAACGCCTGATGCTGGACAACTTCCTCGACCATCTCGCGCACTGGAACCCGGTTCTGCTGGCGGTGGATGAAGCGCACTGTATCTCGCAGTGGGGGCACGATTTCCGCCCGGAATATGCCGCCCTCGGCCAGCTCCGTCAGCGCTTCCCGGAACTGCCGTTTATGGCGCTTACCGCCACGGCAGATGATACGACGCGTCTGGATATCGTTCGCCTGCTGGGGCTGAATGATCCCTATATTCAGGTCAGCAGCTTCGACCGCCCTAACATCCGCTACATGCTGATGGAAAAATTCAAGCCGCTGGATCAGCTCCTGCGCTATGTCCAGGAACAGCGCGGCAAGTCGGGCATTATTTACTGCAACAGTCGGGCGAAGGTGGAAGACACCGCCGCGCGTCTGCAAAACCGTGGCTTTAGCGCCGCGGCGTATCATGCCGGGCTGGAGAACCACATCCGTGCGGATGTGCAGGAGAAATTCCAGCGTGACGACCTGCAGATTGTGGTCGCGACGGTGGCGTTCGGAATGGGGATTAACAAGCCCAACGTGCGTTTTGTGGTGCATTTCGATATCCCGCGTAATATCGAATCCTACTATCAGGAAACCGGCCGCGCCGGGCGTGATGGTCTGCCTGCGGAAGCGATGCTGTTTTACGATCCAGCCGATATGGCGTGGCTGCGCCGCTGTCTGGAAGAGAAACCGCAGGGACAGCTGCAGGATATCGAACGCCATAAGCTCAACGCGATGGGGGCGTTTGCCGAAGCGCAAACCTGCCGCCGTCTGGTGCTGCTCAACTATTTTGGTGAAGGGCGACAGGAGCCGTGCGGCAACTGCGATATCTGCCTGGATCCGCCGAAGCAGTACGATGGCCTGATGGACGCGCGTAAGGCGCTTTCGACCATTTACCGTGTGAATCAACGCTTCGGGATGGGTTACGTGGTGGAAGTGTTGCGCGGCGCCAATAACCAGCGTATCCGCGATATGGGCCACGACAAACTGCCGGTCTACGGGATCGGTAAAGATCAGAGCCACGAGCACTGGGTTAGCATTATTCGTCAGCTGATTCACCTCGGATTTGCCACGCAGAACATCGCTCAGCACTCGGCGCTACAGCTGACCGAAGCCGCGCGTCCGGTGTTGCGCGGTGACGTTGAACTGAAGCTCGCCGTACCGCGCGTGGTCGCCCTCAAACCACGCGTGATGCAGAAATCCTACGGCGGTAACTATGACCGCAAGCTGTTTGCCAAACTGCGTAAGCTGCGTAAAGCCATTGCTGATGAAGAGAACATCCCGCCTTACGTGGTGTTCAACGACGCGACGCTGATTGAGATGGCGGAACAGATGCCGCTCAGCGCCAGCGAAATGCTCAGCGTCAACGGCGTAGGCACGCGCAAGCTGGAGCGCTTCGGTAAAGAGTTTATGGCGCTTATCCGTTCTCACGTTGACGGAGATGATGAGGAGTAGTCAGCCGGCCAAAAAAGTGCCAGTATGATGACTCACTGAATTATTTCCCTGCGAGCCAATTATGTTAATGCTATTTCTCACCGTGGCGTTAGTGCACATCGTTGCGCTGATGAGCCCGGGCCCTGACTTTTTCTTCGTATCGCAAACAGCGGTCAGTCGTTCCCGTAAAGAGGCGATGATGGGCGTGCTCGGTATTACCATGGGCGTCATGGTCTGGGCGGCCGTTGCGCTGCTCGGTCTGAACCTGATCCTGGCGAAGATGGCCTGGCTGCATAACATCATTATGGTTGGCGGTGGCCTGTACCTGTGCTGGATGGGCTACCAGATGCTGCGCGGGGCGCTGAAAAAAGAAGATAAAAAGCCGCAAGAGCCTAAGGTGGAGCTGGCAACGGGTGGACGGAGCTTTGTAAAAGGGCTGCTGACCAACCTGGCGAATCCGAAAGCGATTATCTATTTCGGCTCGGTGTTCTCGCTGTTTGTGGGCGACAGCGTTGGCGTGGGCGCACGTTGGGGCATTTTCCTGCTTATCGTCGTGGAGACCTTCGCGTGGTTCACTATCGTGGCAAGCCTGTTTGCCTTACCGGCGATGCGCCGTGGCTACCAGCGTATCGCGAAGTGGATCGATGGCTTCGCCGGCGCGCTGTTCGCCGGCTTCGGCATTCATCTCATCATTTCTCGCTAAGCATGACGCGCTGACGCAAGCAGCGCGCCAACCAGCATAAACAGCGAGCCAAACACTTTGTTCAGGGCCTTCATCTGCTTAGGCCCTTTTATCCATCCGGCAATCCGCTGTGCCAGCGTCGCGTAACCAATCATCACAATAATATCGACAATAATTGTGGTCGCACCCAGCACCACGTACTGCATCACCTGAGGCTGGTGCGGCACGATAAACTGTGGGAACAGCGCGGCGAGGAACACAATGCTTTTCGGGTTGGTTAGGTTGACGAATACTGCCCGCTTAAACAGATGACCACGGTTTTGCGTCTGCGCGAGCGTATTCAGGTTAATGGCGCCAGCCGCGCGCCATTGCTGAATACCCAGCCAGATAAGATATGCCGCACCGGCCCATTTCAGCACTTCAAACGCCAGCACCGAGCGGGAGAACAGCGTTCCCAGCCCAATCCCGACCAGGACGATGTGAATGCCCAGCCCGGTTTGCAAACCGGCAATCGACGCCGCCGCCCCGCGATAGCCGTGGTTGATGGAGGTAGTCATGGTGTTAATCGCACCCGAACCCGGTGAAAGGCTCAGGATGATGGATGTCAGCAGGTAGGCGAACCACCACTCGAAGGTCATTTGAAACTCCCGAATCGTCTGTTTTTATGCCACAATACGCTATTGATGAGTCATTTTGTGACCGGTTACGAAAAAAAACGATATTCCCTGGATTACGTGAGTGGAAACCCAATGTTTCAGCAGAAAAAGGACTGGGAAACACGAGAAAACGCATTTGCTGCTTTCTCTATGGGGCCGCTGACCGATTTCTGGCGGCAGCGTGAGGAAGATGAGTTTACGGGCGTCGGGGGCATCCCGGTACGCTTCGTTCGTTTCCGTGATGAGAAAAATGACCGGGTAATCGTGGTTTGCCCGGGGCGCATTGAAAGCTACGTTAAATACGCCGAACTGGCCTACGATCTGGTCCATATGGGGTTTGATGTGCTCATCATCGACCACCGTGGACAGGGGCTGTCCGGACGCATGCTACAGGACACGCACCGTGGACATGTCGATCGCTTCAGCGATTACGTCGACGATTTTGCCGCGTTCTGGCAGCAGGAAGTGCAGCCCGGCCCCTGGCGTAAGCGCTATATCCTTGCGCACTCCATGGGTGGCGCTATTTCGACGCTGTTTTTGCAGCGGTATCAACACCAGTGTGATGCCATTGCGCTAACCGCGCCGATGTACGGTATCGTCATACGTTTCCCCGACTGGATGGTGCGTCATCTTCTCGACTGGGCTGAGGGCCATCAGCGCATTCGTGAAGGCTATGCCATCGGGACCGGACGCTGGCGTGCGCTGCCGTTCGCCATCAACGTCTTAACCCACAGTCGGCAGCGTTATCGCCGCAACCTGCGCTTTTATGCCGATGAACCGCGCTTACGCGTCGGTGGCCCGACCTGGCACTGGGTGCGGGAGGGGATTCTGGCCGGTGAACAGGTGCTGGCGGGGGTAGGTGATGATGACACGCCAACACTCCTGATTCAGGCTGAAGAAGAGCGTGTGGTCGATAACCGCATGCATGACCGTTATTGTGAATTGCGCGCCGCCGCCGGTCACCCTTGTGAAGGGGGAAAACCGCTGGTCATCAACGGCGCTTACCATGAGATCCTTTTCGAAAAGGACGCTATGCGCTCAGTCGCGCTCAACGCCATTGTTGAATTTTTCAACAGGCATAACTGATTATTGTTTTCCACCAGAGGTTGAAATCCCTATGTACCAGGTTGTTGCATCTGATTTAGATGGCACGCTGCTTTCCCCTGACCACACCCTGTCGCCTTACGCGAAAGAGACCTTAAAGCTTCTGACTGCCCGTGGCGTGAACTTTGTGTTTGCCACCGGACGCCACCACGTAGACGTGGGGCAGATCCGCGATAATCTTGAGATCAAATCGTACATGATCACCTCCAACGGTGCGCGCGTGCATGATACTGACGGTAACCTGATCTTTACCCATAACCTGGATCGCGATATTGCCGCCGATCTCTTCGGCGTGGTGCATAACAACCCGGCTATCATCACCAACGTGTACCGCAACGACGACTGGTTCATGAACCGCCACCGCCCGGATGAAATGCGTTTCTTCAAGGAAGCGGTATTTAACTACTCCCTGTACGAGCCGGGCCTTCTTGAGCCGGAAGGTATCAGTAAGGTGTTCTTCACCTGCGATAGCCATGAAGAACTGCTCCCACTGGAACAGGCGATCAACGCCCGCTGGGGCGATCGCGTCAACGTGAGCTTCTCAACTCTGACCTGTCTGGAAGTGATGGCGGGGGGCGTCTCCAAAGGTCACGCGCTGGAAGCGGTCGCGAAACGTCTGGGTTTCGCGCTGAAAGACTGCATCGCTTTTGGTGATGGCATGAACGACGCTGAAATGCTCTCCATGGCAGGCAAGGGCTGCATCATGCAGAACGCGCATCAGCGTCTGAAAGATCTGCACCCGGAACTGGAAGTGATTGGTTCCAACGCTGATAACGCGGTACCGAAATACCTGCGCAAGCTGTTCCTTGAATAATCTTCATTTGGTTGTTTGTTGACCAGATGTCAACTGAAGAGTCCGCTACAATGCCTGTCCTTCTTTCTGAGAGACAAGCATTGTGGCGCTACTCATTATCACCACTATCCTGTGGGCCTTCTCCTTTAGCCTGATTGGCGAGTACCTTGCCGGTTCGGTCGACAGCTACTTCTCGGTGCTGATGCGCGTGGGACTGGCGGCGCTGGTTTTCCTGCCGTTTCTGCGCACGCGTGGTCAATCGCTGAAAACGATTGTGCTGTACATGCTGGTGGGCGCGATGCAGTTGGGCATCATGTATCTGTTCAGCTTCCGGGCTTACGTCTATTTGTCCGTCTCTGAATTCCTGCTCTTTACCGTGTTGACGCCGCTCTATATTACGTTGATTTACGACCTGCTCAGCAGGCGTCGTCTGCGCTGGGGATACCTGCTGAGCGCGGCGCTGGCGGTGATTGGCGCGGCGATTATTCGCTATGACAAAGTCAGCGATCACTTCTGGACCGGGTTGATGTTCGTCCAGCTCGCCAACATCAGTTTCGCCATCGGCATGGTGGGCTACAAACGCCTGATGGAAACCCGCCCGATGCCTCAGCACAATGCATTTGCGTGGTTCTATATGGGCGCGGCGATTGTCGCGGTGTCGGCGTGGTTTCTGCTCGGTAACCCGCAAAAGCTGCCGACCACGTCGGTGCAGTGGGGCGTTCTGGTCTGGCTGGGCGTGGTGGCGTCAGGGCTGGGTTACTTCATGTGGAACTACGGCGCGACGCAGGTCGACGCCGGAACGCTCGGGATCATGAACAACGTGCACGTCCCGGCGGGGCTGCTGGTCAACCTCGCCATCTGGCAGCAGCAACCGCACTGGCCGAGTTTCCTTATTGGGGGAGCGGTGATCCTGGCTTCACTGTGGGTCCATCGCCGCTGGGTCGCTCCGCGCTCCGCACAAACGGAAGATGGTCGCACGCGTGGTTCCGCGCTGAGCGAATAAACGCTTCTGTCACCGGCTGACGCTGCTCGCCATCGCGCACGGCAGCGTACAGACGGCTCCACAGTCCTTCACCCAGGGTTTTGGTCACCACCAGGCCCTGGCGTTCAAAACTCTCCACCACCCAGTGCGGCAGCGCCGCGATGCCCATATTGGCGGCAACCATCTGAATCAACAGCAGGGTGTTATCCACGCTTTTCAGCTGCGGGCTAATGCCTGCCGGCTGCAGGAAATGACGCCAGATATCCAGGCGACTGCGCTGAACCGGATAAATCAGCAGCGTTTCTGTTGCCAGGTCTTCCGGCGTGATGCGCGTTTTAGCCGCCAGCGGATGATCCGGTGCCAGCACCAGGCGCACTTCAAAATCAAACATCGGCGAATAGTGCAGGCCGCTGCGCGGCAGAATGTCGGAGGTCATCACCAGATCCAACTCACCCTGCTGCAGCGAGGGTTGCGGGTCGAACGTCACACCGGATTTAAAATCCATCTCCACCTGCGGCCACTTCTGGCGGAAGTTCTCAAGCGCAGGGGTCAGCCATTGAATACAGCTGTGGCACTCAATGGCGATGCGCAGTTTTGTCTGCTGCGGCTCGTTACAGGACTGTAGCGCGCTGGCGATCTGCGGCAGGACCTGATTCGCCAGTTGAAGAAGAATTTCACCCTGCGGCGTAAAGCGCAGAGGTTGGCTCTTACGCACAAAAAGACGAAATCCGAGGCGTTGTTCCAGATCGCTGAACTGGTGAGAAAGGGCAGACTGGGTCTGGTGCAGCGTGGCCGCAGCCGCCGCGAGCGATCCGCAGTTCCGCAACGCTTGCAGCGTTTTCAGGTGTTTTATCTCGATCATGAAAGTCCTTCACTTCGCCATGAACATTTTGCGCTTGAGGAATATACAGTACCTGCCAATTATAGATGTGTAAACATCTGGACGTCTAAATAGCGAAATTCACAAGGGGCATAACATGACAATCCGCAATCACACTCTCGGTTTCCCTCGCGTTGGCCTGCGTCGCGAGCTGAAAAAAGCGCAAGAAAGCTACTGGGCGGGTAACGCTACCCGTGAAGAACTACTGACCGTGGGGCGCGAGCTGCGCGCCCGTCACTGGGATCAGCAAAAGCAGGCGGGCATTGACCTGCTGCCGGTGGGCGATTTCGCCTGGTACGACCATGTTCTGACGACCAGCCTGCTACTGGGCAACGTGCCGGCTCGTCATCAGAACAAAGATGGATCGGTAGATATCGATACCCTGTTCCGCATCGGCCGTGGTCGTGCGCCAACGGGTGAACCCGCGGCAGCGGCGGAAATGACCAAGTGGTTTAACACCAACTATCACTATATGGTGCCGGAGTTCGTAAAAGGTCAGCAGTTCAAACTGACCTGGATACAGCTTCTGGACGAAGTCGACGAAGCGCTGGCGCTGGGCCACCAGGTGAAACCGGTGCTGCTCGGACCGGTAACCTACCTGTGGCTGGGCAAAGTCAAAGGCGAGCCGTTTGACCGCCTCAGCCTGCTGAAGGACATTCTGCCCGTCTACAAACAGGTACTGATTGAGCTGGGTAAACGCGGCATTCAGTGGGTGCAAATTGACGAACCTGCTTTGGTGCTTGAACTGCCCCAGGTTTGGCTCGATGCCTTCAAACCGGCGTATGACGCGCTTACCGGGCAGGTGAAGCTGTTGCTGACCACCTATTTCGAGGGCGTGACGCCTAACCTGAGCACGATTGCCGCGCTGCCGGTTCAGGGCCTGCATGTTGACCTGGTTCACGGCAAAGATGACGTGAAGGACCTGCACAAACGTCTGCCCGCAGACTGGCTGCTCTCAGCGGGGCTGGTAAACGGTCGTAACGTCTGGCGTGCCGATCTCACCGAAAAATATGCTCAAATTAAAGATATTGTTGGTAAACGTGAGCTGTGGGTGGCCTCATCATGTTCACTGCTGCACAGCCCGATCGATCTGAGCGTGGAGACCCGTCTTGACCCGGAAGTGAAAAGCTGGTTTGCCTTCGCCCTGCAAAAATGTGAAGAACTGGCGCTGCTGCGCGACGCGCTGAACAGCGGTGACACGGCGGCGATTACCGAATGGAGCGCCCCGATTCAGGCGCGCCGTCATTCGGCACGCGTGCATAATCCGGCAGTGGAAAAACGTCTGGCGGCCATCACCGCTCAGGACAGCCAGCGCCAGAGTCCGTATGAAGTCCGTGCCGAAGCCCAGCGCGCCCGCTTCAACCTGCCCGCATGGCCAACCACGACGATCGGTTCATTCCCACAAACGACCGAGATCCGCGGCCTGCGTCTCGACTTCAAAAAGGGCAATCTGGATGCGAATCACTACCGTACCGGCATTGCTGAGCACATCAGGCAGGCGATCATCGAGCAGGAGCGTTTAGGTCTGGACGTGCTGGTGCACGGTGAAGCCGAGCGTAACGACATGGTCGAATACTTTGGTGAACACCTGGACGGCTTCGTGTTTACCCAGAATGGCTGGGTGCAGAGCTACGGTTCCCGCTGCGTGAAGCCACCGGTGGTGATCGGTGACGTCAGCCGCCCGGAAGCGATTACGGTTGCGTGGGCGAAGTATGCTCAGTCTCTGACCGACAAGCCGGTAAAAGGCATGCTGACCGGGCCGGTGACCATTCTGTGCTGGTCGTTCCCGCGTGAAGACGTGACCCGTGAAACCATTGCGAAGCAAATCGCGCTGGCGCTGCGTGATGAGGTGGCGGATCTGGAAGCCGCTGGCATTGGCATTATCCAGATTGACGAACCGGCGTTACGAGAAGGTTTGCCGCTGCGCCGCAGCGACTGGGATGACTATCTGAAGTGGGGCGTGGAAGCCTTCCGCATCAATGCGGCGGTGGCGAAGGACGACACGCAGATCCACACCCATATGTGTTACTGCGAATTTAACGACATTATGGATTCCATTGCCGCGCTGGATGCCGACGTGATCACCATCGAGACCTCGCGTTCAGATATGGAGCTGCTCGAGTCGTTTGAAGAGTTCGACTATCCAAACGAAATCGGACCGGGGGTGTACGACATTCACTCCCCGAACGTGCCGAGCGTGGAGTGGATTGAAGCCCTGCTGAAAAAAGCCGCTCAGCGTATTCCGGCAGAGCGCCTGTGGGTGAACCCGGACTGCGGCCTGAAAACCCGCGGCTGGCCGGAAACCCGCGCAGCGCTCGCCAACATGGTGAAGGCAGCGCAGAATTTGCGTCAGGGGTAAGTCTGCGCATTTCCCGCCGCCTGATACTCTACTCAGGCGGCATTTTCCGTCATTGCAATCCGCTTGCCTGCCGCGTCAAAGAGATGCAGATGAGCCTCCTGCACGGTCAGCGTGATACGTTGCTGTGCAGGCAGACTCAGTTGCTGGAAGGATTTCAGGCACACGGCATGCCCTGCCACGTCCAGCCACACCAGGGTTGAATCTCCCTGCAGTTCGCATAACCGCGTTTTCCCGCTCAGGCTAAAATCCCCCGGCTGCTGATAACCCAGGTGTTCAGGGCGGATCGCGACAAATACCGATTCCCCCTCCTGAATGTCTGCGGGCTGACGCGAAAGCGGGAAGACGGTATCAGGGTCGATATGCAATGCCCCCTGCTGCCAGACGGCGGGTAACATATTGATTTTTGGCGTACCGATGAATTCGGCCACGAAGCGGTTCGCCGGGGTGTTGTACAGTTCAAGCGGCGTACCCGTTTGCTCAATATTGCCTTTACACATCACCACGATACGGTCGGCCAGCGTCATCGCCTCGACCTGATCGTGCGTGACGTAAATCATGGTGTTTTTCAGGGTATTATGGAGTTGCTGGATCTCCTGGCGCATTTCAACCCGCAGAGCGGCGTCAAGGTTGGAAAGGGGTTCGTCAAACAGGAACAGCGCGGGCTGCTGGACAATAGAACGACCTATCGCCACGCGCTGGCGCTGGCCGCCGGAGAGGTGTTGCGGAAGCCTGCCGAGCAGCTCGTCCAGCCTGAGCATGTTGGCGGCATGGGTGATGCGCTGCGCAATGTCGGCCTCCGGGGTGCGGATATTGCGTAAGCCAAAGGCGAGGTTCTCCCGTACGGTCATATGCGGATAAAGTGCGTAGGACTGGAAAACCATCGATAAGCTCCGCTTGCCCGCCGCCAGGTGGGTGACATCCTCATTGCCCATCATCAGCATGCCACTGTCTGGCGCCTCTAATCCCGCGATCATGCGCAGCAGCGTCGATTTCCCGCACCCGGAGGGGCCCACAAGAACGATAAATTCTCCTGATGCTATCTCCAGTGACAGATCCGCCACGATGACGTTTTTATCGTACTTTTTATGAATATGTCGTAATGAAAGGGCGGTCATAATGTCTCCTGAGCCCCTTGCAGGGCAGAAATCAGCATCAGCACTTCATGAGTTTTATGGACAAGCAGAGCGGTATCTCCCCGCGCTTCAACATTAAGGCGAACCAGCGGCTCGGTATTGGAGGCGCGGAGGTTAAAACGCCAGTCTGCGAAGGACAGGCTCAGGCCGTCGCAGTTGTCGCGTTCGCATGCGACCGGGGCATAGTGCGCGGCGACGTCATTGAGGAGTGCAGCGGGCTCGTTGACCGTCAGGCTGATTTCGCCAGACACCGGATAGCGGGCCTGTGCGTGACGCATAAGATGAGAGAGTGGCTGCGCGTCTGCGCCCAGGATCTGGAGCATCAGGATCAGCGGGATCATGCCGCTATCGCAGTAGCCAAAATCGCGAAAATAGTGATGGCCACTCATCTCGCCGCCGTAAATGGCATTTTCCCTTCGCATCCGGGCTTTCAGGAAGGCATGCCCGGTTTTACTCACGATTGCGCTACCGCCGCAACGGGCGACCGTGTCGAGCGTGTTCCAGATTAAGCGGGGATCAAGAATGATGCGGCTGCTGGGATAGCGTCGCAGAAAATGTTCGGCAAACAGCCCCACGAGATAATAGTTCTCAACGTAATCCCCGCGCTCGTCGAAGAAAAAGCAACGATCGAAATCGCCATCCCAGGCGATGCCAGCATCGGCGTGATGTTCGATGACGGCCAGTCGGGTGCTTTGCCGGTTTTCAGGCAGCATCGGGTTAGGTACGCCAGCGGGAAAGCGGCCATCTGGCTGGTGATGAATACGGATAAAATCGACCGGTACACCGGCACGCTTTAAGCCCTCATCAAGCGCATCTAGCGCCGGACCTGCGGTGCCGTGCCCGGCGTTGACCACCAGGCGTAACGTTCGCGTTGGGGACGTAGTGATAAATCGCAGCAGAGCGTTCACCCAGGCCGGGCGATTGTCGAAGGGAAAAATGCCCCCACGACGCACGCAGGGTGGAAAGCGGTTCTGTTCTGCCAGTGCTTTGATCTCCAGCAGACCGTTGTCATTACTGATCGGGCGCGCCTCAAGGCCAACCAGCTTAAAGCCGTTGTAATGGGCGGGATTGTGGCTCGCCGTCACCTGGATCCCTCCGTCTGCCCGCAATTCCCGGGTGGCGAAATAGACCTCTTCCGTACCGGTCATGCCCAGGTCGATAACATCGACGCCGCCTGCGGTAAGCCCGTCGATCAGGGCCGTTTTTAGCGCCTCCGAGCTGAGGCGGACATCAGCGCCTACTACCACGCGCCGGGGATGCAGCCAGACGGCGTACGCCCTTCCGATGCGACGCGCAATGTCAGGGGTGAGATTGACGTCAACTTCGCCACGAATGTCATAGGTTTTAAAGCACGTTAGTTCATCCATAGTTCACTCTTATCTTAAGCAGGGTAATCTCATGCCGTATCACGCTCGATAAGCCGGTGTTCCAGCGCAACGTGGGTGACGGGGCCATTGTTCAGAAGCAGATCAACCGCGATTTCACCTTTACGTTCGGCATCCTGCGCGATGGTGGTAAGTCCAGGCCCGTTATACTGCCGGGCGGTATTGTCGAATCCGGTAATGGCGACCCGGCCAGGTATAGCAAGACGCTGTCGCTGGCAATAATTCACCGCGCCGATGGCAAAACGATCGGATAAGCAGATCAGCGCCGTGATCTCAGGGTGTGCCGTCAGCAATGCTTCCGCTGCCCGTTCGCCGTGTGGCTCATCGTGATGGGTTTCACACAGCCAGCAGTCACTGAGCCTAATACCGTGCTCTTGAAACGCGTCGCGGCAGGCATTCACGCGGGTCAGCATGAGTTGGTTATCCCCCGTCACGCGGTGCGTCAGAGGCCGCATCCCGCGCGCGTTCGGGTGAGACGGGAAGGCAATAATGCCGAAATGGCGATGACCCTTTTGTATCAGGTAGTGGGTGATATCACGCATGGCGCGTGTGTTATCCACCGACACGCTGCTGAACTGCGGAAGCTGAAAATCGAGCGTCACCACAGGCAGATTGCGGGCCAGGGTTTGTTGAATAATGGCGGCGCTGTTATGCGTGGCGTTGAGAATATACCCGTCCACCAGGGTAGTGAGCGATGAAGGCCCTTTTTGAAGCGGTATCAGCACCAGATTAATATTACGGTCTTCGCAGCGGGTCGCGACGCCGCGCATCAGGCTGACGTCATGCGGATCGATAAAAACATAGCTCATGGCATCGTTAAAAATGACGCCTATGGCCCCGGATTTTCCGGTGCGTAAAGCCCGGGCGAGTTTATCCGGCCCCTGAAATCCAACCTGACGGGCGTACCCAAGTATCTTTTCACGTAATTCAGCAGACAGCTTTTCGGGATTATTCCACGCGTTAGATACCGTGGTATGTGAAATACCCATCTCCGCTGCCAGCGATTTAATCGTCACGTTTTTATTCTTTCTTTTGCTAAATGAATTAGGCATTTTATATTCACGTAAATTATTTATGAGGCGTAATTAAATAAATAATAGCGGCTGAGTTTATCGTTAAATATAAATAGTTTTGTGATTTGTTTAACGTTAAACATAAAAAAGGGGTGTTAGCTTACGCACCATTCACAGAGTGCAGCAGTGAGCGATTAACACTTATCGACATCAGGGAGATATAACGTGAGAGTTGCAGAAGCAGCAAAATTAATAGCATCGGTAATATTCCTCTTTTTTCTTACCGGTTGCGGGCCTGATGATAAAAAAGAGACACAATCCGGGGCGCGTGAAACAATCAAAATGTGGGTCACACCCACCGTCAATGAAGAAGCCTTCTGGAGTAAAATAGTGGCGGAATGGAATAAAGACCCTGCCCATATGCCCGTCGAATTTACCGCTATTCCTGCCGCAAACAGTTCAGAAGAAGCGATAATGAACGCGCTGGCATCAGGGACTGAACCGGATATTTCAACCAATATATTTATCGGTTTTGCCAGCCAGCTTGTTGATGTCGGGCAGATAGAAGATCTCTCCAGAATGCCGGGTTTTCAGGAAACGATTCAGAAACGGCAAATGGCTTCTCTGCTGTCAGCCTGGGAATTAAACGGCAAACAAACGGTACTGCCGGTATATATCAACCCGATTGTCTGGTGGTGGCGCGGCGATTTACTGAAGCAATACGGTTTTGATCGGGTACCGGTTAGCTACGATGAACTTTACGCGCTGGCGAAGCGTCGGGCGGCGGATAATCACGGCTATGTGATACAGCTTACGGCAGGTAAAAACTGGTGGGAACGCTGGTTCGACTTCATTCCGCTGTTCTACGCCCAGAGCCACGGCAAGCCGTATCTGGTCGACAAAAAACCTGCGCTGACCACGCCTGCTGGCGAGGCCGTGCTGACCTTCATGGGCAACGTTTTTAACAATAAGTGGAGCAGCTACGACTTCACCTCTGCCGAGGATCCGCTCGCAACGGGGCAGGTTATCGCCTCAGCGCGCGGACCGTGGGATTTAGCCCGCTATCGCAAGCAGTATCCGGACATATTAAAAACGATTCAGATCGGTCCGATGCTGACCGAGACGGGCATTGAACACCCCTATACGTTCGGCGACAGCAAAGGTCTGGTGATCTTCAGTTCCAGTAAGCGAAAGGCGCAGGCCTGGCAGTTTATGCAGTGGGTCTTCAGTAACCCTGATCATGACCGGCTGTGGCTTGAGTTGACAGGGATGCCGCCCGCCCGCGCGGATTTAATGAGTAATCCGATCTTTGTCAGTTACTTCAAACAAAATCCGCTAGAGAAACAAATCGCCTCGTGGGTGGACGTCGCGCTTCCTCCTGCAGCAACAAACCAGACGACAGAAGTACAGCGCAGCATGACGCAGATGCTTGAGCGCGTGATATTCAAAACCAGTACGCCTGCCGACGCGCTGAAACAATCTCAGCAGGAAATCAGCGCCCTCACGGGCCAGTAGGGGGCATGATGGCTGGATATGAATCCCGAACCGGAGGCCTGCTGGCCTCCACCTGGATTGGCTATTCGCTGCTATTTTGGTTCTACCCGCTTGCCTGGCTGATGGTGCTGAGCGTGACCCGCTGGCAGTTTATCGGCGCACCGCAATTTACCGGTTTGCAGAACATTATTGGCGTACTGCACGATGCGTTATTCTGGACATCCATGTGGAACATTTGCCGCTTTTTAATGTGGTATGTCCCGATCGTGTTTATTACCGCGCTGCTTTTTGCTGCCGGATTACGCAGAATTAACTACGGCCGGGGGTTTATCGCCCTGAGTTTTTTACTGGCAAATATCTCGTCAGGGGTGGCGTACTCAATTGTCTTTTCCCGTCTCTTTAATGAGTACGGCCCGGTTAACCGCTTATTGTCTGCGTGGTTTGGGATTTCCGTGCCGTGGTTTACCAACCCTGACTGCGCCATGCTATCCATTGCGCTTATCGTGACCTGGAAATTTGTCGGTTATTACGGATTAATTCTCTATTCCGGCATGCAGGCTATTCCATCGGATATTTATAGTGCGGCTATTCTCGATAAAACCGGGCGTTTTCAGAAAGGCTGGGCAATAACGCTGCCGATGATGAATCCGCAAATTGTGATGGTGATGGTGCTGGCTATTACGGTGGCGTTCAGTATTTTTACAGAGCCCTATTTAATTACCGGTGGTGGGCCACTAAACAGTACCACCAGTCCCATGGTGGTCATGTACGAAGCCGCGTTTCAAAATATGAAACCTACCTGGGCCGCTGCCATGTCGATTATCGTCGCTGCCTGCAGTTTCCTGATGATCTGGCTATTTCGTCGGTTATTCGAAAAACACATTGAGATTGTATGAATGAAAAAACTCACGCCCCTGAGCCTGCTAATTCATGCGCTGATGTTTATTCTGGCGTTAAGCTGGCTCTATCCGTTTGTCTGGATGGTCGTGTCATCCCTGAAGCCTACGGCACAGATTTATACCACGGATCTCTTTTCGGGCACGCTGACGCTCGAAAATTACACTTTCCTTTTCGATAACAGCAACCGGGCCGATAAGCCGTTTCTGCGCACGCTGTTTAACTCGCTTTTCGTCTCTGTCACCGTGACCGCGAGCGTGACCGTCACCTCCATGCTGGTGGGCTATGCACTGGCAAAAACGGAATTCTGGGGCAAAAACGCTTTCCGTAATCTGTTGATTGTGCAGATGGTTTTCCCGGTTTTCATGTTCATCATTCCACAGTTTGTGCTGATGCGTGAGCTCGGGCTGATCAACCGTTACAGCGCCATGATCCTGCCTTATGCAATGAGTGCCTGGGGGATCTTTATGGTGTCTCAGAGCTTCAAGGGTACGCCCAACGATTACCTGTACGCCGCGCGTCTGGATCATGCCAGCCTGTGGGCCATTCTGCGGCACGTCATGATGCCGCTGAACAAGTCCATTCTGGCGATCGTGGCGCTATTTACCTTCTCAAGCTCGTGGGACAACTTCCTCTGGCCGCTGATTGTCATGCGCGATGCCGACAAAATGCCGTTTTCGGTGCTGCTGGCCACCTTCAGTAAATCCTACGGCGTTTATCTGGGGCCAGTGATGGCGGGAGCCGTGGTGCAAATGCTGCCGGTCATCGTGTTGTTTATCCTGTTCCGGAAATATTTCCTGCAGGGCATGTCGTTATCACTGAAATAAGGAATGTACGGTGAACAAACAACCCTGGTGGCAGGCCTGTACCTGCTACCAAATTTATCTGCCGTCGTTTTGCGATGGTAACGGTGACGGGCTGGGTGATTTCCCCGGCCTGCTCTCAAAAGTGGATTACCTGAGCGCGTTAGGCATCGGTGCCATCTGGATCACGCCGTTTTACCCCTCTCCTCTGGTGGATAACGGGTATGACATTAGTGATTACTGCGCCGTCGACCCACGATTCGGCACGCTGACCGATTTTCGCGACGTCGTTCATCGCTGCCATGAAAAGGGGATCCGGGTCATTATCGATCTGGTGCTTAATCATGTCTCTTCGCAGCATCCGTGGTTTCAGGATGCCTGGAATAATCCCGCAAGCCGCTATCGGGACTATTTTCTTTTCAGCGCGCACCCTAACAACTGGGAGTCATTTTTTTCCGGCAGCGCCTGGAGCCCGGAGCCGGACACCGGCGAGTTTTACTACCATAAATTCGCGCCTGAGCAGGTCGATCTTAACTGGGCGAACCCCGCGGTAGAGCAGGAAATGCTTCAGGTCATTGATTTCTGGCAGGCACAGGGCGTGGATGGCTTCCGCTTCGACGTGATTAATTTCCTCAGCACGCGCGGCATCGGGCCTGACAATCCGGAGAAAGCGGGAGTACAGCAGCATGAGCATGACGTGAACCAGCCGGGACTCATCGGCACGTTGCAGCGCGTATGCCAACATGCCAGGCAGCAAGGGGATGTTTTCCTGATCGGCGAAATCGGCAGCGAGGAGAGGGAGACCCTGGCCCGTTATCAGGCCCCGTCGCTGATGGACGTGGTCTTTAACTTCAATATTGGCAGCCAGAAAACCTTCGATGCGGCACGCCTGTGCGACGAGATTAACGCCACGCTGGCGCTGCAGTCTGGCCTGCCGACGCTATTCTTTTCCAGCCACGATATGCCGCGCATGATTAGCCGCTTTGGTGAAGGCCCGCATGACGCCGCCCGGGCGTTGGCCGTTCTGGCGCTACAGCTGACCGTGCGCGGCGTACCGTTTATTTTTCAGGGTGACGAGTTGGGGATGCCCGACTATGTGCCTCAGACGGTCGGGCAGATTTTTGATATTCAGGGAAAAACCTTCTACGACACGGCCATGCGGCAGGGGTGCAGTGCCGCCGACGCGCTGGCGCAGGCCATTGAACATTCACGGGATGGGTCCCGTGCCCCCTTCCTCTGGTGCGACGCACCGTTTGCGGGCTTTTCCACATCCACGCCGTGGATGCCCGTCAGCCAGGACTATCCCTTGCTCAATGCCGAACATCAGATATCGACGCCCGGCTCGTTGTGGCGTCAGTACCAGACCTTCATTGCGCTTCGGGCCGCCATCGGGGCGCTACAGCATGGGGAGTGCAGCCTGCTGAAGCGCCATAAGGCGTGCGTCTGGTTTACCCGAACAACGGCGCAGGAACAGGTCTGGGTGGCCGTGAATTTTGGCCAGCCGGTACAAAACCCATTGTGGGCCATTGAAGCGGATGTCCTGTACGGCCAAAACGCGCAGCAGCTGGACAAAAATCAAATTCTGATAAAAAGGAGTGTATATGAACAGACACGGTAAGAATCCGTTGATCACCCCCAGCGACGTGGCGCCTTCTCTGCCTGGACGGAAAGTGGAGTGCGTCTTTAACGCCGGTGTAACGGAGTATCATGGGGAGATTATCCTGCTGCTTCGGGTTGCCGAGAGCGTGATAAATGATGACCCACAGAAGATCGTCGTTCCGCTTCTGGTGCAGCAGTCCGGCGGCTGGCTGGCGGCAACAAAAACGTTCGACCGCAACGACCCGCGCTATGATTTTAGCGACCCGCGTACCATTGTGCTGAAAAGCGACCCGGCTCAGGTCTGGCTGACGTCAATGTCCCACCTGCGCCTGGCGCGAAGCCAGGACGGTGTAAATTTCACCATCGATCAACAGCCGTTTATTACCGCCGACAGCCGCTATGAGGAATTTGGCTGTGAAGATGCGCGTATCACCCTGATTGACGATGTCTGGTACATCAATTACTCC
Source organism: Enterobacter cloacae complex sp. IR5458 (assembly GCF_049238025.1). NCBI lineage: Bacteria > Pseudomonadati > Pseudomonadota > Gammaproteobacteria > Enterobacterales > Enterobacteriaceae > Enterobacter > Enterobacter cloacae complex sp. IR5458. Next base: position 20,568 of record NZ_JBMKIF010000024.1, on the reverse strand, counting down.
GCCGTGTCATCGCTGGGTATTTCCACCGCGCTGGCGACCACCGTTGATTTTATCTCCGTCGACAAGAAAGGGCTGATTTTCTGCCCTGATAACCGCGACGTCTGTTTCTTCCCGGAGAAGGTTGGCGGATCCTTCCGGGCGCTTACCCGGCCCGCGCCCTGCCATTTCGGCCACCCGGAAATCTGGATCTGCGAATCGCCCGATATGCTGCACTGGGGAAACCACCGGCATCTGCTGGGACGCTCGGGAGACGAATGGGATGCGCTGAAGTCGGGTGGCGGCGCGCCGCTGATCAAGACCGCGCGCGGCTGGCTGGAGATTTATCACGGCGTTGACGCTAGCCAGCGTTATTGCCTGGGCGCTCTGCTTCTGGATCTTGAGGATCCGCTCACCCTCATCGGCAAATCTTCCGTACCGCTGCTGGAGCCGAGCGCGCCCTATGAGCGTGAAGGCTTTTTCGGTAACGTCGTCTTTACCTGCGGGGCGCTGGTGCGTAATGACACGTTGCATATCTGGTATGGTGCGGCGGATGAGCGTATCGCCCTGGCCACGCTGCCGATGGACGAGCTGTGGAAACATCTGGGCCTGGAGTAAGCCCTGACGCAGCCCCGGCTTTCGCCGGGGCTGCGAAGTGTTTATTTCTTCCCGCCGTACTGGCTAAACCACGCCAGCATTCTCTGCCAGCCATCTTTCGCCGATTCCGCGTGATAACTCGGACGGTAATCTGCGTTAAACGCATGTCCGGCATCCGGATACACCACAATCTCCGCATTGGCATTGGCTGCCCGTAGCGCATGGCGCATGGTTTCTACCGAATCAAGCGAAATACCGGTGTCCTGGCCGCCATACAGACCCAGCACCGGGGCATTGAGCTCAGTGGCGATGTCCACCGGATGTTTTGGCGAATTCAGCGTTTTCTCGCCCACCAGTTTGCCATACCAGGCGACAGCCGCTTTGAGCTGCGGATTGTGTGCGGCATACAGCCAGCTAATGCGTCCGCCCCAGCAGAAGCCGGTGACCATCAGACGGTGCGGGTCGCCGCCGTTACGCGCCGCCCAGCTGGCAACGTGGTCGAGATCGGCCAGCACCTGCGCGTCCGGGACTTTGCTGACCAGATTGCTGAACAGCGTTGGAATATCGCTATAGTCGTTCGGATCGCCCTGACGGAAGTAGAGTTCTGGCGCAACGGCCAGATATCCTTCAAGTGCCAGGCGACGGCAGAGGTCGCGAATATGTTCATGAACCCCAAAAATCTCCTGAACCACAATCACGATGGGCAGCGGACCGTCTGCCGATTTTGGTCGTGCGTGATAGGCAGGCATATTCTCCCCCTGAGAGGGAATGGAGGTCTCTCCCGCCGTAATGGCCTCTTCTGAGGTTGAAACGATGGTTGAAGCAAGCGGGGCTGCAGCAGGTGCAAAACCGGTTTTTTCAGTCATGGCATTCTCCGTACCAATGAGTTAGCGCAAAGGTAAATATAGACACCAGGTTAACAACTCACAGTGCCTTAAACGGTCTATCTTTTGTGCAGCACCTGACGATATAACTTGTTAATGTGATGTAAATCACTTTTTGATGGAAATTCACTGCAATCATTTTCATTCATGGTGAGATGCATCACGAAATTATGCCTACTGCTTCTGTAAAGTACCGTTTTACTTCTTCTGACTAACCGACCCACAGAGGAGTCACCTATGTCTAAGTCTGATGTTTTTCATCTCGGCCTCACTAAAAATGATTTACAAGGGGCTACGCTCGCTATCGTCCCTGGTGACCCTGAGCGTGTGGAAAAGATCGCCGCGCTGATGGATAAGCCGGTCAAACTGGCTGCCCATCGTGAATTCACCACCTGGCGTGCAGAGCTGGATGGCAAAGCGGTGATTGTGTGCTCCACCGGTATCGGCGGTCCGTCTACCTCTATTGCTGTTGAAGAGCTGGCGCAGCTGGGCATTCGTACTTTCCTGCGTATCGGCACGACCGGCGCGATTCAGCCGCACATCAACGTGGGCGACGTACTGGTGACGACGGCATCCGTTCGTCTGGACGGGGCAAGCCTGCACTTTGCGCCTATGGAATTCCCGGCAGTGGCTGACTTCGAATGCACCACCGCGCTGGTTGAAGCCGCGAAGTCCGTGGGCGCGACCACCCACGTTGGCGTAACCGCCTCTTCCGACACCTTCTACCCGGGCCAGGAGCGCTACGACACCTTCTCTGGCCGCGTTGTGAGCCGTTTCAAAGGCTCAATGGAAGAGTGGCAGTCCATGGGCGTAATGAACTACGAAATGGAATCCGCGACGCTGCTGACCATGTGTGCAAGCCAGGGTCTGCGTGCTGGTATGGTGGCGGGCGTTATCGTCAACCGTACTCAGCAGGAGATCCCGAACGCCGAAACCATGAAGCAGACCGAAAGTCATGCGGTGAAAATTGTGGTGGAAGCGGCTCGTCGTCTGATCTAGCCCTCTCTTCTCAAATCAAAGGCCGACGCGTTCGGCCTTTATTTTTTGCGTAGCGCCTCGCAGGAAAACCCTTTCAAACTGGACGTTTATACAGCACAATTCTATTTTGTGCGGGTAATACGTTGATGCAGGGGGCATTGTGGATATCTCAATCCTGATTTATGCGGTGATTGCGCTGGCGGGCGTTGCGATAGGCTGGCTGATTTCCAGCTACCAGCATGCGCAGCAGAAGGCCGATCAGCTGGCGGAGCGCGAAGAGATCGTCGCCGAGCTCAGCGCGGTAAAGCAACAGCTTGCGCTAAGTGACCACTGGCGCGACGAGTGCGAGCTGCTCAATAACGAACTGCGCAACCTGCGTGATATCAACACGTCGCTGGAGGCCGATCTCCGCGAAGTGACTACCCGCCTCGAATCCACGCAGCTGCATGCGGAAGACAAAATCCGTCAGATGATTAACAGCGAGCAGCGCCTCAGCGAGCAGTTTGAGAATCTCGCCAACCGCATTTTCGAACACAGCAACCGCCGCGTTGACGAACAGAATCGCCAGAGTCTGAACAGCCTGCTGACGCCGCTGCGTGAACAGCTGGACGGTTTTCGCCGTCAGGTGCAGGACAGCTTTGGACAGGAAGCCCGCGAGCGGCACACGCTGGCGCACGAGATTCGTAATCTTCAGCAGTTGAATGCGCAAATGGCGCAGGAGGCGGTCAACCTCACTCGGGCGCTAAAAGGGGATAACAAAACCCAGGGTAACTGGGGAGAAGTGGTGCTCACCCGCGTGCTGGAGGCCTCTGGCCTGCGCGAGGGGTATGAATACGATACGCAGGTGAGTATCGAAAACGATGCGCGCTCGCGGATGCAGCCAGACGTCATTGTGCGTCTGCCGCAGGGGAAAGATGTGGTGATCGACGCCAAAATGACGCTGGTGGCGTATGAGCGTTACTTTAATGCGGAAGACGACTACACGCGCGAGTCGGCGCTGCAGGAGCATATTGCCTCCGTGCGTAACCATATCCGACTGCTGGGCAGAAAAGATTATCAGCAGCTTCCGGGGCTGCGCTCGCTGGACTATGTGCTGATGTTTATTCCGGTCGAACCGGCGTTCCTGCTGGCCCTCGACAGACAGCCCGAACTGATCACCGAAGCGCTCAAAAATAATATTATGCTGGTGAGCCCCACCACCCTGCTGGTGGCATTACGTACCATTGCTAACCTGTGGCGCTATGAGCACCAGAGCCGCAATGCACAGAAGATTGCCGAGCGTGCCAGCAAGCTGTACGACAAAATGCGCCTCTTCGTGGACGATATGTCCTCAGTCGGGCAAAGCCTGGACCGTGCGCAGGATAACTACCGTCAGGCGATGAAAAAACTCGCCTCCGGGCGGGGTAACCTGCTTGCTCAGGCTGAAGCATTCCGCGGCCTGGGGGTGGAGGTCAAACGCGAGATTAATCCGGAACTGGTGGAGCAGGCCACGGCGCAAGACGAAGAGTTCCGTCTGCGTGAAGGCGCAGATGAACAAAAGACACCCAGCGAAGACAACGAGTTAACGACGGATTTATCGTCTGACGAGCCGCCGACACGTTTCTATCACGGCGGTTGAATCGTAGGGCAAACGCGCCCAATCTGTTACACTTCACGAACATTTGACTGATTAGCAGGCTCTGAGATGGTTGACGATTCACAAGACACGACGCACTTTGGCTTTCAGACTGTCGCCAAAGCGCAGAAAGCTGACATGGTGGCCCACGTATTTCATTCCGTGGCGGCGAAGTACGATGTGATGAATGACTTGATGTCGTTCGGCATTCATCGCTTGTGGAAACGCTTCACCATTGACTGCAGCGGTGTGCGCCGTGGACAAACCGTGCTGGATTTAGCCGGTGGAACAGGCGATCTGACGGCGAAGTTTTCCCGTCTGGTGGGTGAAACTGGCCGCGTTGTTCTGGCCGATATTAATGACTCCATGCTGAAAATGGGACGCGAAAAGTTGCGTAACATCGGCGTGGTGGGCAATGTGGAATACGTGCAGGCAAACGCCGAAGCGCTGCCATTCCCGGATAATACCTTTGACTGCATCACGATCTCCTTCGGCCTGCGTAACGTCACTGACAAAGAAAAAGCGCTGCGCTCCATGTACCGTGTACTGAAGCCGGGTGGACGTCTGTTGGTGCTCGAGTTCTCTAAACCGATCATTGAGCCGCTGAGCAAAGCCTACGACGCCTATTCCTTCCACGTGCTGCCGCGTATCGGTGAACTGGTGGCGAACGACGCGGAGAGCTACCGCTATCTGGCGGAGTCCATTCGCATGCACCCGGATCAGGACACCCTAAAAGCCATGATGCAGGATGCGGAATTTGAGAACGTTGAATACTTCAACATGACGGCGGGTGTCGTTGCGCTGCATCGCGGTTACAAATTCTGAGTGGAGGTGTCCCGTGCCCTTTAAACCCTTAGTCACCGCAGGCATCGAGAATGTGCTCAATGCCTTCCTGTATCGCGCGCCGGCGCTAAAAGCTGCACGTCAGCGACTTAACGGGAAGGTCCTGCGCATTGTATTAAAAGAGTTCTCAACGCCGCTCGTGCTGGTCTTCAGCGAACGCCAGCTCGATGTTCTGGGTGAGTGGGAAGGCGAGGCGGATTGCTCGGTCATTACCCATATGAGCGTGCTGCCAAAACTGCGCGATCGCCAGCAATTGACGGCGCTTATCCGCAGCGGTGAGCTGGAAGTGGAGGGCGACATCCAGGTCGTACAAAACTTCGTTGCGCTCAGCGATCTGGCGGAGTTTGACCCGGCAGAACTGCTCGCGCCTTTTATTGGTGACATCGCCGCTGAAGGGATCGGGAAAGCTATTCATGGCGGCACGGCGTTCTTGCGCAAAAATCTGCAACGGCAGCAGCGCTATGCCGCAGAAGTCCTGACTGAAGAGTGGCGCATGGCCCCCGGTCCGCTGGAAGTGGCATGGTTTGCGGAAGAAACCGCTGCTGTTGAACGTGCGGTTGATGCATTAACCAAACGGCTGGAAAAACTGGAGGGCAAATGACGCCTGGTGAAATTCGGCGCCTCTATTTTATCGTCCACACCTTTTTGAGTTACGGGCTCGATGAGCTTATCCCCAAAATGCGTATCACGCTGCCGCTTAGAATCTGGCGGCGGATGTTGTTCTGGATGCCTAATCGTCATAAAGGTCAGCCGCTGGGTGAACGTCTGCGTCTGGCGCTGCAGGAGCTTGGCCCGGTATGGATTAAGTTCGGACAGATGCTCTCAACCCGCCGCGATCTCTTCCCGCCTCATATTGCCGATGAACTGGCAATGCTGCAGGACCGTGTTGCCCCGTTTGACGGAGTGAGGGCAAAGAAACAGATCGAAGAGGCAATGGGTAATCTTCCCGTTGAAACCTGGTTTGACGATTTCGAAATAGCCCCGCTGGCGTCGGCGTCTATTGCTCAGGTGCATACCGCGCGTCTGAAAGAGAACGGCAAAGAGGTGGTGATCAAGGTGATCCGCCCGGATATCCTGCCGGTCATCAAAGCTGACATGAAGCTGATTTATCGTCTGGCGCGCTGGGTACCACGTTTGTTACCTGATGGCCGTCGTCTGCGTCCGATGGAAGTGGTGCGGGAATACGAAAAAACGCTGATTGATGAGCTTAACCTGCTGCGCGAGTCGGCAAACGCCATTCAGCTGCGTCGTAACTTTGAAAACAGCCCGATGCTTTATGTGCCTGAGGTCTATTCAGACTACTGCAGTCAGAACATGATGGTCATGGAGCGCATCTACGGTATTCCGGTTTCGGATGTGGCGGCGCTGGAGAAGCAGGGAACGAACATGAAGCTGCTGGCCGAACGTGGCGTTCAGGTCTTCTTTACTCAGGTGTTCCGCGACAGCTTTTTCCATGCGGATATGCACCCGGGCAATATTTTTGTGAGCTACGAGCATCCTGAGGATCCGAAGTATATCGGTATCGACTGCGGGATTGTGGGGTCGCTGAATAAAGAAGATAAGCGTTATCTGGCCGAGAACTTTATCGCGTTCTTCAACCGTGACTACCGTAAGGTGGCTGAGCTGCACGTTGACTCCGGCTGGGTTCCGCCGGACACCAACGTCGAAGAGTTTGAGTTTGCTATTCGTACCGTCTGCGAGCCGATTTTTGAAAAGCCGCTGGCAGAAATCTCCTTCGGGCACGTGCTGTTAAACCTGTTTAATACGGCTCGCCGCTTTAATATGGAAGTTCAGCCGCAATTAGTTTTACTTCAGAAAACATTACTTTACGTTGAGGGTGTAGGTCGCCAACTCTATCCTCAGTTAGACTTGTGGAAGACGGCTAAACCGTTCCTGGAATCCTGGATTAAGGATCAGGTAGGTTTTCCAGCGCTGGTGCGCTCATTGAAAGAGAAAGGCCCGTTCTGGATTGAAAAAATGCCCGAAATTCCTGAACTGGTTTACGACAGTTTGCGTCAGAGCAAGAACCTTCAGCACAGCATGGATAAAATCGCCCGCGAGCTTCAGTCCAGTCGCGTGCGCCAGGGACAATCACGCTATCTCTTTGGGATTGGTGCAACGCTGCTGTTGAGCGGTACGTTGCTGCTAATCAATCGTCCGGACTGGCAGATGATGCCCGCCTGGCTGATGGCTGGCGGGGTTGTTGTCTGGCTAGCCGGATGGAGAAAAACGCGCTGAGTTTGCGTCGCCATCGACGGGTCGCATACGTATAATGCGACTTGACCAATTAATCATCTATTCCTGAGGAATTTGTATGGGTGGTATCAGTATCTGGCAATTAGTCATTATTGCCGTCATCGTCGTGCTGCTGTTTGGCACTAAAAAGCTCGGTTCTATCGGTTCCGATCTGGGCGCGTCTATCAAAGGCTTCAAGAAAGCAATGAGCGATGATGAGAACAAGCAGGATAAAGCCAGCCAGGATGCTGATTTTACTGCAAAATCCATCTCCGATAAGCAAGAAGAAGCCAAAAAAGAAGACGCCAAAAGCCACGATAAAGAGCAGGTGTAAGTCGTGTTCGACATTGGTTTTAGTGAGCTGCTGCTAGTCTTTGTGATTGGCCTGATCGTGCTGGGTCCGCAGCGTCTGCCCGTGGCGGTGAAAACCGTTGTGGGCTGGGTGCGTGCGCTGAGATCGCTGGCATCGACCGTTCAGAATGAGCTGGCACAGGAACTTAAGCTCCAGGAGTTTCAGGAAAGCCTGAAAAAGGTCGAGAAGGCGAGCATGGATAACCTGACGCCGGAACTGAAAGCCTCAATGGATGAACTGCGCGAAGCGGCGGAATCCATGAAGCGCTCTTACAGCGTTAACGATCCTGAAAAAGCGAGCGATGAAGCGAACACCATTCATAACCCGGTGGTGAAGGACAGCGAAGCGCAACGTGAGGGCGTGACGCCAGCGAGTGCTGAGCACCAGGCCGCCGCGCCAGAACAGACGCCGCAGGAAACCGAAGTGAAAAAACAGGCGCAGCCGGAAGACCCCACGATAAAAGTGGCGGAAGCGAAACCCGTCGCGCCTGTTTCCGAATCATCCCCCTCGTCGAGTGATAAAGCGTAACCATGGCAGTAGATGATACTCAACCGCTTATTACGCACCTTATTGAGCTGCGTAAGCGCCTGTTAAACTGCATTATTGCGGTTCTGGTGATATTCCTGTGCCTGGTCTATTTCGCCAACGATATCTATCAGGTGGTCTCTGCACCGCTGATTAAGCAGATGCCGCTGGGGGCAACGATGATTGCAACAGATGTTGCCTCACCGTTCTTTACCCCTATTAAGCTCACCTTTTGGGTGTCGTTGATTGCGTCTGCACCCGTCATCCTTTATCAGGTATGGGCGTTTGTGGCACCAGCGCTGTATAAACATGAACGTAAACTGGTGATCCCGCTGCTGGTCTCCAGCTCGTTGCTGTTCTATATCGGTATGGCGTTTGCCTACTTCGTTGTCTTCCCGCTGGCCTTTGGCTTCCTGACGCATACTGCGCCGGAAGGGGTGCAGGTGTCGACAGATATCGCCAGCTATCTCAGCTTCGTCATGGCGCTGTTTATGGCGTTTGGCGTGGCATTTGAAGTGCCGGTCGCCATTGTGCTGCTTTGCTGGGTTGGGGTAACGACCCCTGAAGACCTGCGTAAAAAGCGTCCGTATATCCTGGTAGGTGCATTTGTGGTCGGCATGCTGCTCACGCCGCCGGATGTTTTCTCGCAGACGTTACTGGCCATACCGATGTATTGCCTCTTTGAGGTTGGCGTATTCTTCTCGCGTTTCTACGTGGGTAAAGGACGCCGATCGGACGATGAAGACGATGCGTCTGAAAAGACCACTGAAGAGTAAAACCAGCCGCCCGTCAGGGCGGTTGTTATATGGGGATTCGCATGTTTGATATCGGACTCAACCTGACCAGCTCGCAGTTTGCAAAAGATCGCGATGACGTTGTTGCGCGTGCTTTTGACGCCGGCGTTAAAGGACTCCTGCTGACCGGAACTAACCTTCATGAGAGCGAGCAGGCGCAGCTTCTGGCGCAACGTTATGAACACTGCTGGTCAACCGCAGGCATCCACCCTCATGACAGTAGCCAGTGGACCGAGGAGAGCGCACAAATCCTTTACAGGCTGGCGAAAACCGCTGAGGTGGTGGCCATTGGCGAGTGTGGGCTCGATTTTAACCGCAACTTCTCCACGCCTGACGAACAGGAAAAGGCATTCACTGCCCAGCTTGCTCTGGCGGCAGAGCTTGAAATGCCCGTCTTTATGCATTGCCGCGACGCGCACGAACGTTTTCTCGCGCTTCTGGATCCCTGGCTGGATAAACTCCCCGGCGCGGTGCTGCACTGCTTCACCGGTTCAAGGCAGGAGGCGCAGGAGTGCCTGGCGCGCGGGCTGTTTCTCGGCATTACCGGCTGGGTTTGTGATGAGCGCCGCGGGCTTGAGCTACGCGAGCTGTTACCGTTGATTCCGGCCGACCGTTTGCTTATTGAGACCGATGCGCCTTATCTGCTGCCGAGAGATATGACGCCCAAACCGTCATCGCGGCGAAATGAGCCTGCATACCTGGGGCACATTGTTGGGCGCGTGGCGCGATGGCGTGGAGACGATCCGCACTGGCTTTCTGCGCAGACGGATGACAACGTGCGCCATCTCTTCAGGATCAGTTTTTAAACTTTACGGAAGTCGGTATTTTTGACGCTCTGCAACACCTGCTTGTTCAGCAGGTTGAGCAACAACATGGAGCGTGCTTCACCGTCCGGCTCGGCGAAAATTGCCTGCAGGCCTTCGAATGCACCTTCCGTAATGACGACGTTATCACCCGCGTAAGGGGTTTCCGGGTCGGTGATCCCTTCGGGCTGTTGATACACCGAAAGCTGATGAATGACCGTCGACGGAACGGTGGCCGGGTGGGCGCCAAAACGAACGAAGTGGCTGACGCCGCGCGTTGCGCTGATGGTGGTGGTGTGGATCACCTCAGGGTCGAACTCCACGAACAGGTAGTTCGGGAATAACGGCTCACTGACGGTTGTGCGCTTCCCGCGCTGCATTTTTTCAAGCGTGATCACGGGTGTCAGACAATTTACAGACTGACGTTCAAGATGTTCCTGCGCGCGCTGAAGTTGCCCGCGTTTGCAATACAGTAAATACCAGGCCTGCATAATCACTCTTTCCCTTAGTTCGGGGCGCAAGCATATCAAAACCCTGGAGGGATCGCTAAGTTGATTATAATGGGTGAGCCTGGAACAGAACGCATAAGTTCACGCTAATTTAACAAAATTACAGCATCAAGCAGGCTTACGCCGTATAATGAAGCGCTTACAGAGAGGCCATGACTAACTGCATGAAATACCACGATCTCCGCGACTTCCTGACGCTGCTGGAAAAGCAGGGCGAACTCAAACGCATTACACTTCCTGTTGATCCTTATCTGGAAATGACAGAAATTGCTGACCGCACCCTGCGTGCCAGTGGCCCCGCGTTACTCTTTGAAAATCCGAAAGGTTACTCCATGCCGGTGCTGTGCAACCTGTTTGGTACACCGCGTCGTGTCGCATTGGGGATGGGGCAGGAAGATGTTACCGCGTTGCGTGAAGTGGGTAAGCTGCTGGCATTTCTGAAAGAGCCAGAGCCACCGAAAGGCTTCCGCGATCTGTTCGACAAGCTGCCGCAGTTTAAGCAGGTGCTGAACATGCCAACCAAACGCCTGCGCGGTGCGCCGTGCCAGCAAAAAGTGCTGGAAGGCGATGCGGTTGATTTGACCAAAATTCCCATTATGCAGTGCTGGCCTGAAGATGCTGCGCCGCTGATCACCTGGGGTTTGACCGTCACGCGCGGTCCGCATAAAGAACGGCAAAATCTGGGTATTTACCGCCAGCAGTTGATTGGTAAGAATAAGCTCATCATGCGCTGGCTGTCGCATCGCGGCGGCGCGCTGGATTTCCAGGAGTGGTGCGCTGCGCATCCGGGTGAACGTTTCCCGGTCTCTGTCGCCTTAGGCGCTGACCCGGCCACTATTCTGGGAGCCGTCACACCCGTGCCGGATACGCTCTCTGAATATGCGTTTGCCGGCCTGCTGCGCGGGACAAAAACCGAAGTCGTGAAGTGTATTTCGAACGATCTCGAAGTTCCGGCCAGTGCGGAAATTGTGCTGGAAGGTTACCTTGAGCAGGGCGAACTGGCACCGGAAGGCCCTTACGGCGACCACACCGGTTATTACAACGAAGTGGATAACTTCCCGGTGTTTACCGTTACGCACATTACGCAGCGTGAAGATGCGATTTATCACTCTACCTACACCGGTCGTCCACCGGATGAACCCGCAGTACTGGGGGTGGCGCTGAATGAAGTGTTTGTGCCGATCCTGCAAAAGCAGTTCCCGGAAATCGTTGATTTTTACCTGCCCCCTGAAGGGTGCTCGTATCGCCTGGCGGTAGTGACGATGAAGAAGCAGTATCCCGGTCATGCGAAACGCGTGATGATGGGCGTCTGGTCTTTCCTGCGCCAGTTTATGTATACCAAATTTGTTATTGTCTGCGATGATGACGTTAACGCTCGCGACTGGAATGACGTCATTTGGGCGATTACCACGCGAATGGACCCGGCGCGCGATACGGTGTTAGTCGAGAACACGCCGATAGATTACCTGGACTTTGCCTCGCCGGTTTCCGGTCTTGGCTCAAAAATGGGACTGGATGCCACAAATAAATGGCCTGGCGAAACCGACCGTGAATGGGGTCGCCCGATCAAAAAAGATCCTGCCGTGACCGCGCGTATTGACGCGATCTGGGATGAACTGGCCATAATGAATAACGGTAAACCTGAAACAGGCCGTTAAGCCCTATAGACTTCACGACAGAGAGAGCGAATGACAACCTTAAGCTGTAAAGTGACCTCGGTAGATGCCATCACCGACACCGTATATCGCGTCCGTTTAGTGCCAGAAGCGGCATTCTCTTTCCGCGCTGGTCAGTACTTAATGGTAGTGATGGATGAGCGTGATAAGCGTCCTTTCTCTATGGCCTCTACGCCAGCAGAGAAAGAATTTATTGAGCTGCATATTGGTGCGTCTGAGCTTAACCTGTACGCGATGGCCGTTATGGACCGCATCCTGAAAGAACGTGAGATTGTGGTCGACATCCCTCATGGCGAAGCGTGGCTGCGCGATGACGAAGATCGTCCGCTGATCCTGATCGCTGGCGGTACGGGCTTCTCTTATGTGCGCTCTATTCTGTTGACCGCTCTGGCACGTAACCCGGACCGTGACATCACCATTTACTGGGGTGGCCGCGAAGAGAAGCATCTGTATGACCTGTCTGAGCTGGAAGCGCTGAGCGTAACCCATCCTAACCTGCGCATTGAGCCGGTGGTTGAGCAGCCGGAAGAGGGCTGGCGTGGGCGTAGCGGTACCGTGCTGACGGCGGTATTGCAGGATCACGGCACGCTGGCAGGACACGATATCTATATCGCAGGTCGTTTCGAGATGGCGAAAATCGCCCGGGACCTGTTCTGTAACGAACGTGACGCGCGTGAAGATCGCCTGTTTGGCGATGCGTTTGCCTTCATTTAAATAAAAAAACCCGCCCCTGACAGGCGGGAAGAACGGCAACTAAACTCTCTCTCTTCGCCAATGACGCCATAACTGCGTTGGCTGCGCTCGTTCACCCGAATCACTTACTTGAGTAAGCTCATCGGGATTCGCTCGCTTGCCGCCTTGTTCTGACGTCATTGGCTTTGAGATACTTTTCCTGATTTACACTCTCTCAAACACCGTCGCGATACCCTGACCCAACCCGATGCACATTGTTGCCAGTCCGAACTGGGCATCTTTGCGCTCCATCAGATTAATCAGCGTCGTGCTGATACGCGCCCCGGAGCAACCGAGTGGGTGGCCGAGGGCGATCGCGCCGCCGTTGAGGTTAATTTTCTCGTCGATCTGTTCCATCAGCCCCAGATCTTTAATGCACGGCAGGATCTGCGCGGCGAAGGCTTCGTTCATCTCGAACAGATCGATGTCGCTGGCGGTTAGTCCCGCTTTTTTCAGCGCCAGCTTCGAGGCCGGAACCGGGCCGTAACCCATGATTGAAGGATCGCAGCCTACGACAGCCATCGAACGTACCCGAGCGCGTGGGGTTAACCCCAGCTCACGGGCGCGGCTTTCGCTCATCACCAGCATCGCCGCTGCTCCGTCGGACAGCGCCGACGAGGTACCTGCCGTGACCGTACCGGTGACCGGATCAAATGCCGGACGCAACGTAGAAAGTGCTTCCACCGTTGTTTCCGGGCGGATCACTTCGTCGTAGCTGAACTGCTTCAGAACGCCGTCCGCATCGTGACCGCCGGTAGGGATGATCTCGTTTTTAAATGCGCCGGACTGCGTGGCAGCCCAGGCGCGGGCATGGGAACGTGCGGCAAACGCATCCTGCATTTCACGGCTGATGCCGTGCAGGCGGGAGAGCATCTCCGCGGTGAGACCCATCATTCCCGCAGCTTTTGCCACGTTACGGCTCATCCCCGGATGGAAATCGACGCCGTGGCTCATCGGGACGTGCCCCATATGCTCCACACCGCCGACCAGGCAGGCCTGAGCATCGCCGGTCATGATCATACGTGCCGCATCGTGCAGCGCCTGCATAGACGAACCGCACAGACGGTTAACGGTGACGGCCGGAACCGAATGCGGGATCTCCGCCAGCAGTGACGCATTACGCGCGATATTGAAGCCCTGCTCCAGGGTCTGCTGCACGCAGCCCCAGTAGATATCGTCGAGCGCGGCGGGGTCCAACGCCGGATTACGCGCCAGCAGGCTACGCATCAGGTGTGCGGAGAGGTCTTCCGCGCGCACGTTACGGAATGCGCCGCCTTTTGAACGGCCCATCGGGGTGCGAATCGCATCAACAATGACAACCTTTTCCATTGTGACTCCTTAAGCCGTTTTCAGCTCGCCAACCGGACGGGCTGGCTCAACTGCTGGGTAATAGGGTTCGTTATGGCGCGCTTTGTTGCGCAGCCCTTCAGGCACTTCATAGAGCGGGCCGAGGTGCTGATACTGCTGAGCCATATCGAGATAGCGGGCGCTGCCGATGGTGTCCAGCCAGCGGAATGCGCCGCCGTGGAACGGAGGGAAGCCCAGGCCGTATACCAGCGCCATATCCGCTTCGGCCGGGCTGGCGATAATGCCTTCTTCCAGACAACGCACCACTTCGTTGATCATCGGGATCATCATGCGGGCGATGATCTCATCGTCGGTGAAGTCACGTTTTGACTGGCATACGTCGGCCAGCAGGCCATCCACCGCCGCATCCTCTTCTTTCTTCGGTTTGCCTTTGCTGTCTTCTTTATAGCGCCAGAAGCCCAGGCCGTTTTTCTGACCGAAGCGGTTAGCGTCGAACAGGGCGTCAATCGCGTCGCGATAATCTTTCTGCATGCGCTGCGGGAAGCCTGCCGCCATCACCGCCTGGGCGTGATGGGCGGTATCAATACCGACCACGTCCAGCAGATACGCCGGGCCCATCGGCCAGCCGAACTGTTTTTCCATCACTTTGTCGATTTTGCGGAAGTCTGCCCCATCGCGCAGCAGCTGGCTGAAACCGGCGAAGTAAGGGAACAGTACGCGGTTGACGAAGAAGCCCGGGCAGTCGTTAACAACGATCGGCGTTTTGCCCATCTTGCTTGCCCACGCCACCACTTTGGCGATGGTTTCGTCAGAGGTTTTTTCCCCTCGGATCACTTCGACCAGTGGCATACGGTGTACCGGGTTGAAGAAGTGCATTCCGCAGAAGTTTTCCGGACGCTTCAGTACGCTCGCCAGTTCGCTAATCGGAATAGTCGATGTATTAGAGGCCAGTACGGTATCCGGACGAACTTTGTCTTCCGTTTCCGCCAGCACCGCTTTTTTGACTTTAGGGTTCTCTACGACCGCCTCAACGACCACGTCCACACGATCAAAACCGCTGTATTCCAGCACAGGCTGAATGGTGGAGATCACGCCAGCGAGCTTCAGCCCGTCAATTTTGCCGCGCTCCAGCTGTTTATTCAGCAGCTTGGCCGCTTCGGTCATGCCCAGCGTCAGGGATTTCTCGTTAATGTCTTTCATCACTACCGGCACGCCTTTCCAGGCTGACTGGTAGGCGATGCCGCCACCCATAATGCCCGCCCCGAGTACCGCCGCGTGTTTTGGGGTCTCAACGTTTTTGGTCAGCTGTTTAGCTTTGCCTTTCACGAACTGATCGTTCAGGAAGGTGCCAACCAGCGCGCGGGCTTCGTTGGTGTGCGCCAGCGGGACGAAGCTCTGATTTTCCAGTTTCAGGGCTTCGTCACGGCCCAGACGGGCGGCCGCTTCAATGGTTTTCACTGCCGTGATCGGCGCCGGGTAGTGTTTACCCGCCGTCTGCATCACCATGCCTTTGGCGATGGTGAAGCTCATGGTGGCTTCTATCTTGCTGAGTTTTAACGGCTCAAGCTTCGGCTGGCGTTTGGCTTTCCAGTCGAGATCGCCATTAATGGCCTGACGCAGAATAGCCAGAGCGCCTTCAACCAGTTTTTCTGGCTTAACCACGCCGTCCACCAGGCCGATTTTCTGCGCCTGTTCCGCGCCGACATCTTTACCGGCGGCGATGATCTCCAGCGCGCTGTCAGCACCCAGCATGCGCGGCATACGGACGGATCCGCCAAAGCCCGGCATGATCCCCAGTTTGGTTTCCGGCAGGCCGATACGCAGATCCGGCGTGGCCAGACGGTAGTCGGTTGCCAGCACGCATTCGCAGCCACCGCCTAATGCGTAACCATTAACGGCGGAAATAGTCGGAACAGGCAGGTCTTCCAGACGGTTAAAGACGCTGTTTGCAAAGTGCAGCCACTGGCTCAACTGTTCTTCAGGCACCTGGAACAGGGAAAGGAATTCGGTGATATCGGCACCGACAATAAAGGCTGCTTTGTTTGAGCGCAGCATCAGCCCTTTTAATTCAGTTTGCTTTTCAAGTACTTCCAACGCCTGGCCAAGACTGGCCACCGTCGCGGTATCAAGCTTGTTCACTGAGCTGGGGGCATCGAACACCAGTTCGGCAATGCCATCTTCCAGCCAGTTGAGGTACAGGGTGTCGCCTTTGTAGAGCATGTCAGTCTCCTGAATCCAGCAATTGGATCTGGTCATACCAGATGAAACGGAGTGTGGGATTTATGTTAATAAAATGCAAATTACTCATTAAGAAATTGCTGCATTGATCACGGTCGGTGGAAATCACGCAGCCGGAGTGAGGTGTGCTAAGATGCGATGACTTGAGGTCAAAAAAACGAAAGGAAGAATGATGGACTCACTGGCTTCGCTTTATAAAAATCATATCGTTACCCTACAGGAACGTACCCGCGATGTACTGGCCCGCTTCAAACTGGATGCCCTGCTTATCCATTCCGGCGAGCTGATAAACACATTTCTTGATGACCATGCCTATCCGTTCAAGGTTAACCCGCAGTTTAAAGCCTGGGTGCCTGTTACTCAGGTTCCTAACTGCTGGTTGCTGGTGGATGGCGTGAACAAGCCGAAACTGTGGTTCTACCTGCCGGTCGATTACTGGCACAACGTGGAACCGCTGCCGACCTCTTTCTGGACGGAAGAAATTGATGTGATTGCGCTGCCAAAAGCGGACGGCATTGGCAGCCAGCTACCTGCTGCACGCGGCAATATCGCCTATATTGGCCCGGTTCCGGAGCGTGCATTGGGTCTGGATATTCCCGCGGACAAACTCAACCCGAAAGGGGTGCTGGACTTCCTGCATTACTACCGCGCGTACAAAACCGATTACGAACTTTACTGCATGCGTGAAGCGCAAAAAACGGCGGTGAATGGCCATCGTGCCGCACACGAGGCGTTCCAGTCCGGCATGAGCGAATTCGATATCAACCAGGCGTACCTGACCGCGACCGGCCACCGTGATACCGACGTGCCATACAGCAATATTGTCGCGCTGAATGAGCATGCTTCTGTTCTTCACTACACCAAACTGGACCATCAGGTTCCGTCGGAAATGCGCAGCTTCCTGCTTGATGCCGGCGCTGAGTACAACGGTTATGCGGCTGACCTGACCCGTACCTGGGCGGCTAATGCTGACACCGATTTCGCGCAGCTGATTAAAGATGTGAACGATGAGCAACTGGCGCTTATTGGTACCATGAAAGCCGGTACCAGCTACGTGGATTATCACGTTCAGTTCCATCAGCGCATCGCGAAGCTGCTGCGTAAGCATCAGATTGTGAAAGACATGAGCGAAGAGGCAATGGTCGAGAACGATCTCACCGGGCCATTCATGCCGCACGGTATTGGTCACCCGCTGGGCCTGCAGGTTCACGACGTCGCTGGCTTTATGCAGGATGATACCGGTACGCATCTTGCGGCACCGTCTAAATATCCTTACCTGCGCTGCACCCGTATTCTTGAGCCTCGTATGGTGTTGACGATTGAACCGGGGATCTACTTTATTGAATCCCTGCTGGCGCCATGGCGTGAAGGTCAGTTCAGCAAACACTTCAACTGGGAAAAAATTGACGCACTGAAACCGTTTGGCGGTATTCGTATCGAAGATAACGTGGTGATTCACGAGAACGGTATCGAGAATATGACGCGAGACCTGAAGCTGGCCTGATGGAAAGCTGGCTGATACCGGCTGAACCGGTCACCTTTGTTGAGGAAATCAAGAAAAGCCGCTTTATTACGCTGCTGGCACACACCGACGGCGTTGAAGCGGCAAAGGCATTTGTTGAGTCTGTCCGGGCTGAGCATCCTGACGCACGTCACCACTGTGTGGCGTGGGTGGCAGGGCCCCCGGACGATTCGCAACAGCTTGGCTTTTCCGATGACGGTGAACCCGCGGGAACCGCCGGTAAACCCATGCTCTCGCAGCTGATGGGCAGCGGCGTGGGTGAAATTACCGCCGTGGTGGTGCGTTACTACGGCGGCATCTTGTTAGGCACGGGCGGGCTGGTGAAAGCCTATGGCGGTGGCGTTCAGCAGGCACTGAATATATTGACGACCACCCGCAAAACGCCGCTCACCGAATATACTCTATTGTGCGATTACGCCCAATTATCCGGCATCGAAGCGTTGCTGAAACAGTTTAATGGCGTTATCGCGCACAGTGACTTTCAGGCGATGGTGCAATTACGCGTGGCGCTTCCTCAGGCGGAGCTGGCTGCTTTTTCAGCAAAACTGGCAGATTTTAGTCGCGGTTCGTTGCAATTACTGCCGATTGAAGAATAATCCCCACCTCACTTTTTTGAATACCAAAGGAAGCGGCAGAGATGCATTTTCGTGCCATAACCCGAATCGTTGGACTGCTGGTCATACTTTTTTCCGGGACGATGATTCTCCCAGGACTGGTGGCGCTTATCTACCGGGACGGCGCGGGGCGGGCATTTACCCAGACCTTTTTTGTCGCATTGGCAATTGGCTCGCTGCTGTGGTGGCCGAATCGTCGTCAGAAAGGTGAGCTGAAATCCCGCGAAGGCTTTCTGATCGTGGTGCTGTTCTGGACGGTGCTGGGGAGCGTGGGTTCGCTGCCCTTTATCTTCTCCGAGCAACCTAACCTGAGCATCACGGATGCCTTTTTTGAATCGTTCTCGGGGTTAACGACCACCGGGGCGACGACGCTGGTGGGTCTGGATTCATTACCCCACGCCATCCTCTTTTATCGCCAGATGCTGCAGTGGTTCGGCGGTATGGGGATCATCGTCCTGGCGGTAGCTATTCTGCCCATTCTGGGCGTCGGTGGGATGCAGTTGTACAGGGCTGAAATGCCCGGGCCGCTGAAAGATAACAAGATGCGCCCGCGTATTGCCGAGACGGCGAAAACCCTGTGGCTGATTTATGTCCTGCTGACGGTGGCCTGTGCGCTGGCGCTCTGGTTTGCCGGGATGCCTGCTTTTGATGCCATCGGACATAGCTTTGCGACAATCGCTATCGGCGGGTTCTCCACCCACGATGCCAGCGTAGGCTACTTCGATAGCCCAACGATCAACACCATCATTGCGATTTTCCTGCTGATTTCTGGCTGTAACTATGGCCTGCACTTCTCTTTACTGAGCGGGCGAAGCCTGAAGGTGTACAGGCGCGACCCTGAGTTCCGCATGTTTATTGGTGTCCAGCTTACGCTGGTCGTCATCTGTACCCTGGTGCTGTGGTTCCATGATGTTTACAACTCCGCGCTGACGACCCTAAACCAGGCGTTCTTCCAGGTGGTATCAATGGCGACGACGGCCGGATTTACCACGGACAGTATTGCGCGCTGGCCGCTGTTCCTGCCGGTACTCCTGCTGTGCTCTGCGTTTATTGGTGGCTGCGCCGGGTCGACGGGCGGTGGCCTGAAGGTGATTCGTATTCTGCTGCTGTTCAAGCAGGGCAACCGTGAGCTGAAACGACTGGTCCACCCGAACGCGGTCTACAGCATTAAACTGGGGAACCGCGCGCTGCCGGAACGTATTCTCGAAGCCGTATGGGGCTTTTTCTCGGCGTATGCGCTGGTCTTTATCGTCAGTATGCTGGCGATCATCGCGACGGGGGTGGATGATTTCTCCGCCTTTGCGTCCGTCGTCGCAACATTGAATAACCTCGGGCCAGGCCTGGGGGTCGTGGCGGATAACTTTGCCAGTATGAACCCGGTCGCGAAATGGATCCTCATTGCCAATATGCTGTTTGGTCGTCTTGAGGTCTTTACGCTGCTGGTGCTCTTCACCCCAACATTCTGGCGCGAATAAGGAGCCGTTGATGAAAACACTGATTCTTTTCTCTACGCGAGACGGACAAACACGTGAGATTGCCGCGTATCTGGCGTCGGAATTAAAAGAACTGGGTATTTACTCGGATGTGGTGAACCTGAATCGCGCGGAGCAGATCACATGGCAGGAGTACGATCGCGTGGTGATTGGCGCCTCTATTCGTTACGGGCATTTCCATCCAGCGCTGGATCGTTTTGTGAAAAAGCACACGGCGGTGCTCAACAAATTGCCCGGCGCGTTTTACTCGGTCAATCTGGTTGCGCGTAAAGCCGAGAAGCGTACGCCGCAGACCAACAGCTATACGCGCAAGTTTTTACTCAGCTCACCGTGGCAGCCAGACCTGTGCGCGGTTTTTGCTGGTGCGCTGCGTTACCCTCGATATCGTTGGTATGACCGTTTCATGATCCGCCTGATTATGAAAATGACCGGTGGTGAAACCGATACCCGTAAAGAAGTGGTTTATACCGACTGGTCGCAGGTGGCCAGTTTTGCGCGGGAAATCGCACATTTAACGGACGATTCGCGACTTAAATAAGCGTTAAGTTTGAAAAGTGAGCGAACGAAAAGTTTTTTGTATTTTGTGCTTGTCACTGTGAAATAACTCCCTATAATGCGCCTCCACTGACACGGAACAACGGCACACACGCCGCCGGGTCAGCAGAGAAAAGCAAAATAAACGCTTGACTCTGAAGCGGGAAAGCGTAATATGCACACCCCGCGCCGCAGCGAAAACGAAGCGGCAACTGCTCTTTAACAATTTATCAGACAATCTGTGTGGGCACTCAAAGTGACATGGATTCTTAACGTCGCAAGACGAAAAATGAATACCAAGTCTCTGAGTGAACATACGTAATTCATTACGAAGTTTAAT
>NZ_JBMKIF010000023.1:0-93451 GCF_049238025.1 Enterobacter cloacae complex sp. IR5458 | reverse complement strand
TGTCAGCCCAACGGCACGCCGGAGCGGATGACGGATATCGAAGGGCAGGTGCGCTGGGACGCGGTGAACAGCGCCTGGGGCAAGCTGCTGCGGGAAAGCGAAACGCAGGTATCAGGATATTCTCAGAACCTGCGCATGCAGGGTCAATACCTGGATCGTGAGACAGGGCTGCACTACAATCTGTTCCGGTATTACGACCCGGACTGCGGACGGTTTACGCAGCAGGACCCGATAGGGCTGGCGGGGGGGATAAACCTTTACCAGTATGCGCCGAATGCGCTGGGGTGGGTGGATCCGTGGGGGTTGAGTAGGTGTTCATCCTCAGGTAAATATAAGCCTGGAACCATTCTGGGACGTACAGTCTATAAAAATACTGTTGATATACATCCAGGTGTCCCTAAGTCGGTTCATCCGTCAGTTCATCCTTCAATCAAAGCGAAAGTTAAGGATGGTTGGACAAATGTTGATTTGATGAAGAATGGCTATGCTCCGATTGGCACGGATGGAAAACAAGTTAACCTCCATCATGTTCTTGGACAAGAGCCTGGACCGATGGTGGAAATTCTTTCATCAACGCATAAGCTGTATCATAAGCAATTGCATGGATTAATTGAGAATGGTGGGAGTTTTAGAAATACTCCTGAACTTGATAGGCAGTACAACAGATTTAGAAGCGCGTATTGGAAGTTGAGATCATTGGATTTTTAATAGGGTGTAAAAGATGACTATCAAAACTGCAATTGAGCATTTAGATAAGAATGCTACAGACGAGGTGTTTTGGTTAGGCCCGGTTGATCTAGAGCAGATTGACATACTTGAAAATAATCTGGGTATTAAACTCCCACTTGATTTTAAAGAGTTCTTACATTTGGTTGGCGGCGGCGGTGTAATTGGAGAGGAGATCTCAGGAGTAGTTGATAACAATGCACTCGAAGAATCCGGAGGTGCTGTTTTTTATGATACAAATTATTGCCGGACTGAGTTCTCCCTTCCTGAAAACTATGCAGTTATCTATTTCAAAGATGACGAAGTTTGTTGGTGTATAGACTGTGGCGGCAAAACTTTTGGTCGAGTTATTAATTATGATCTGTTTTCCAGAAAAGAAACAAACACTTTAAACGCTTCGTTTTCTGAGTTTTTTGATAATTATGTGAAATTACGGACATGATTTTTTTTAAGTAAATTTTGATCTTTTCAATCAAGAGCTAACATTATAAGGTCTATGATGGAACTTGGGCCTTATAATGTAAATGGATCCCAAGAAACGGTGGCGTCATTCTTGCTAAATCTGAGTGTCTTGCCTCTCTTGAGGAGCGACTACGCGAGGATCCTTTTCAGAGGTTAAAGCTTGCGACTGTTGAGATCATTCCATTTGAACCCAGCATGAAAACAGAACTCCTGGAAAATGTGTTTTAACCCTCGAATAAAAAAATCCACGCCAAAGCGTGGATTTTCTTCATTCAAAACCAATCAAACGTTAAACAGGAAGTTCATCACATCGCCATCTTTAACAATGTAATCTTTCCCTTCCGCACGCATCTTGCCTGCTTCTTTCGCGCCTTGCTCACCCTTGTAGGTGATGAAGTCTTCAAACGCGATAGTCTGCGCGCGAATAAAACCTTTCTCGAAGTCGGTGTGGATCTTACCGGCTGCCTGAGGCGCAGTTGCACCCACAGGAATCGTCCAGGCACGGACTTCTTTCACGCCAGCGGTGAAGTAGGTCTGCAGGTTCAGCAGCTCATAACCCGCGCGAATTACGCGGTTCAGACCCGGCTCTTCCAGACCCAGCTCGGCCATGAACTCTTCACGGTCAGCGTCGTCCAGCTCGGCGATATCAGATTCAACGGCAGCGCATACAGCCACAACGACAGAACCTTCCGCCGCGGCGATTTCACGCACTTTGTCCAGATACGGGTTGTTCTCAAAACCGTCTTCGTTAACGTTGGCGATGTACATGGTTGGCTTCAGGGTCAGGAAGCTCAGGTATTTGATCGCCGCCTTGTCTTCTTCCGTCAGGTTTTTCAGCGCGCGCAGCATGCCCGCGTTTTCCAGCTGTGGCAGACATTTTTCCAGCGCAGCCAGTTCCGCTTTCGCGTCTTTATCGCCGCCTTTGGCTTTCTTCTGCACGCGGTGAATCGCGCGTTCGCAGGTGTCGAGGTCAGAGAGCGCCAGCTCGGTGTTGATGACGTCGATGTCGTCAGCCGGATCCACTTTGTTGTTGACGTGGATGATGTTGTCGTTCTCGAAGCAGCGCACAACGTGGCCGATCGCTTCGGTTTCACGAATGTTGGTCAGGAACTGGTTACCCAGACCTTCACCTTTGGAGGCGCCTTTTACCAGGCCCGCGATGTCAACGAACTCCATGGTGGTAGGCAGAATGCGCTGTGGCTTCACGATCTCCGCGAGCTGGTCCAGACGCGGGTCGGGCATTGGCACAACCCCGGTGTTCGGTTCGATGGTACAGAACGGGAAGTTCGCCGCTTCGATACCCGCTTTGGTAAGCGCGTTAAACAGGGTGGATTTGCCCACGTTTGGCAGACCGACGATACCGCATTTGAATCCCATTTCTAAATCACCTTAATATCTTGATAATCAATCCGTTAACGATAACCGATTGATGAAAAGTAAATAACTCTGCCTATTATACACGTAACCCGCATCACGCGCGGTAAAAAAGCCGTATCGGGCGGATTATTGCGCTTTGAAAGCGTGCAGGCGGTTTGTCGCTTTGGTTAAGCCATCTTTCAGCCAGATTTCAGTGCAGCGCACCGCTTCGTCTACCGCCTCGTCAATCAGTTTCTGCTCAGAAACCGGGGGTTTACCTAACACAAAACCAACAACTTTGTTTTTATCGCCCGGATGGCCGATTCCTACGCGCAAACGGTGGAAATTCGGGTTATTGCCCAGCTTGCTGATAATATCTTTCAGACCGTTATGGCCCCCGTGCCCGCCGCCCAGTTTGAATTTTGCCACGCCGGGTGGGAGGTCCAGTTCATCGTGAGCCACCAGAATTTCATCCGGATTGATGCGATAAAACGTTGCCATTGCCGCCACGGCTTTACCGCTCAGGTTCATAAAGGTGGTGGGTACCAGCAGGCGCACATCTGCGCCAGCAAGGTTGATACGTGAGGTATAGCCGAAGAATTTAGGTTCTTCGCGCAGGGGAGCACGCAACCGCTCGGCCAGAAGATCAACATACCATGCCCCGGCATTGTGGCGAGTGGCCGCATATTCTGCGCCCGGGTTGGCGAGGCCGACAATCAGTTTAATCGTCACGATTCAATTCCTAATGGATTCCAGATCTGGCGCGTAGTTTACTGTCTGGCGCGCCGCTTGACAAAATTCTGCAATCGTCACGGCGAAAGTCGAATAATTACTCATCTGAACAATTAGAATTTCAAGCTGTTCAACGCCTTATTTGTAAACTTTTGTTTGGGAGTTATCCGTAAATGTGATCATTCACGCAACTCATAAAAGGGGCGTTGTCTATACTTTACACACAAGGATTAGGGGCTTTTCCCCTGACAACCCAAAGTTCCGGAGGTGACACATGAAACGCAAAAACGCTTCGTTACTCGGTAACGTGCTGATGGGGTTGGGGCTGTTTGTGATGGTTGTCGGCGTAGGTTATTCAATTTTAAACCAATTGCCGCAGCTTGATCTCCCGCAATACTTCGCGCATGGCGCGGTACTGAGCATTTTCCTCGGTGCAGTATTGTGGCTTGCCGGGGCGCGCGTGAGCGGACATGAGGAAGTCTGCGATAAATACTGGTGGGTGCGCCATTATGATAAACGTTGTCGCAGGGATCAGCACAAGCACAGCTAGTACCTGATAAAGAACACCGAACGACTCCCGAGGGGGTCGTTTTTTTTTGCATGTAGTATTGACCCTCACGTAACGTAAGGCTCCAGAGTGTGTGCACTGGCAAAGTAAAAAGGAGCAATTATGTTGATTCAGGTGGGTGAGCTTGCGAAACGGGCCGGGATCACCGTGCGGACATTGCATCACTATGAGCAAACAGGGTTGTTGCTGCCTTCTGCCAGAAGTGCGGCAGGTTACCGGCTTTACAACCTGGCAGATGTCCAGCGTCTGCACATGATCCAGACGCTGGCAAAAGCGGGGCTGGAATTTGCTGAAATCAGGGATTTTCTGGAACAGGCGTCGCTGTCGTTAACCGAGTTACTCGATGCGCAAATCACGCTGTTGGATAAACAGCTTTGCAGCATACATACGCTGCGCGACCGGCTGGTGGAACTGCGCACCGGGCTTCGCGACGATGCGACGCCGGATCTGGAATCCTGGCTACAGACGCTGGAGTTAATGAATATGTACGATCGCTGGTTTAGCAAAGAGGAGTTACAGCAGCTGCCGTTTGCGGTGCAGAAGGAGGCACTGACGGCTATCTGGTCAGGGCTGGTTACAGAGGCCAACATACTTCTGGAGCAACATATCCCCGTTACGGATGCGCGAGCCATGGAGCTGGCGACGCGCTGGATGGAACGCCTGGAGCAGGACACGGCGGGCAAGCCGGAGTTTCTTACCCGGCTGAACGAAATGCACAGCGTTGAGCCGCAAATGCAGGCGCAGACTGGCATCACGCCGGAGATGACGGATTACATTACCCGGGCGTTTGCTGAATCTAAGCTCAACATATGGGAGAAGTATCTCACCGCCGAAGAGATGGCCTTTACCAGGGCACACTACTTTGACCGCATGATGGAGTGGCCGCCACTGGTGGCGAAACTGCATCAGGCGCAGCGGAAAAATATCGATCCTGCCTGTGAGGAGGCGCAAAAGCTGGCTGAAAACTGGCTGGCGTTATTCCAGTCGTATGCGGGAACAAACCCGGAAACCCAGCAAAAGTTTCGCGCGGCCATGCAGCAGGAGCCGCAGCTGATGAAAGGAACATGGATGTCGCCTGCTGTGCTTGCATGGCTCCAGCAGGCCATCGGGATAATGATGCAGAGACGTTTCTCCGCATCAGGTGAATCACAGATCCGCTAACGCCGCTTCCCGGTTAGGGTAGAAAGAGAGTCGGCCAGGGATCGGCTGTACGCCCGCGCGCGCCATGGTGCGCAGCGGCTGGAATTCCAGGTTACTCACCCGCAGCTCGCAGCCTTCCGGCAGACGTTGTACGAAGCGCTGGAAGGCGTCCAGGCCACCGGCATCCAGCACCGGTACGGCATCCCATTTCAATACCACAATCCGTTTGCCCGCGATGCGGGTTTCCAGTTCGCTGAACAGGCCTTCCGCTGCGGCGAAGAACAGCGGGCCAATTACGCGCAGCACCAGCACATCATCAGGCACCTCTACGTTGACCGGCGAAAGGCGCGTCATCTGCGCAATGCGGCGCATAAACAGCAGGGAAGCCAGCACGATCCCGACGCTGATGGCGATAACCATATCGAACAGCACCGTCAGCGACATACAGATCAACATTACGATGATGTCGTCTTTTGGTGCACGACGCAGCAGGTTGACCACCTTATGCGCCTCACTCATGTTCCAGGCCACCATCAGCAGCAGCGCGGCCATAGCGGAAAGCGGCAGCCAGGAGAGCAGCGGGGCAAGGATCAGCAGAGCGAGGATCACCAGCACGGAGTGGATAACCGCCGAAACGGGGGAGGTTGCTCCCGCGCGCACGTTCGCCGCTGAACGGGCGATGGCTGCCGTTGCGGTAATACCGCCAAAGAACGGGGCGATGAGATTGCCTAACCCCTGACCGACCAGTTCGCTGTTGGCTTTATGTTTGGTGCCGGTCATGCCGTCGAGCACGACGGCGCAGAGCAGCGATTCAATGGCCCCCAGCATTGCCATAGAGAATGCGGCGGGAAGCAAGGCGCGCAGGGAATCCCAGCTTAAGGTAAAGCTGGAGCCAGGCATGTCCCACGGCAGTACCAGTTGCGGTAATAGTTGCGGAATGCCGCTACCCTGAGAACCGTCCGCCAGCACATAGTGGAACTGCGAGCCGATTGTCGCGACATGACCACCGAACATATTGACGATAGCCATTACTGCGCAACCCAGCAGCAACGCGGGAAGGTGACCCGGCAGACGAATCCCTAAACGAGGCCAGACGATCAGCGTACCCAGCGTCACAATCCCGATGGCGGCGTCGCCCAGGTTGGCCGTAGGCAGTGCCATAAACAGCGCGCCCACTTTTTGCAGATAATGTTCCGGTACGTGAGGCATCTGCAGACCGAGAAAATCTTTGATCTGCATGGTTCCGATGGTGATCCCGATCCCTGAGGTGAACCCGAGCGTGACGGAAAGGGGAATGTACTCAATCAGGCGGCCAAAGCGGGCCAGGCCAAAGAGAATCAAAAACAGGCCTGACATCAGGGTGGCAACCAGCAGGCCTGCAAGACCAAACTGTTGCGAAACCGGGTAGAGGATCACCACAAAAGCGGCGGTCGGGCCGGAGACGCTGAAGCGTGAACCACCGGTCAGGGCGATGACAATCCCGGCAACGGCCGAGGTGTAGAGGCCGTACTGTGGTGCAACGCCGCTACCAATCGCCAGCGCCATCGCCAGCGGTATGGCGATAATGCCGACGGTGATCCCGGCAATCAGGTCACGGACAAAACGTGACGAGGTGTACTTCTCTTTCCAGCAAGCGTCGATGAGGGCGCGAAAGGGCAGAACATGTGAGGAGGCTACATTTTTCACAATTATCTATCATCCGAGTGCGCATCATCTGTCATATGAATGGCAGGTGAAGGAGGCATTAATCATACAAATAAAACCTAAAGACAAAAAAACCCGCCGCAGCGGGTTTTTCGGCCGTGTTCGATTAGTGTTCGAACATTGCAGAGATGGATTCTTCGTTGCTGATACGACGAATCGCTTCGGCCAGCATCCCGGACAGGGTCAAGGTACGCACGTTTGGCAGTGCCTTGATCTCGTCGCTCAGTGGAATGGTATCGCATACCACAACTTCGTCAATGACGGAGTTACGCAGGTTGTTTACCGCATTACCGGAGAAGATCGGGTGAGTTGCGTAAGCAAATACGCGTTTCGCACCACGTTCTTTCAGCGCTTCAGCGGCTTTACACAGCGTGCCACCGGTATCGATCATATCGTCAACCAGCACGCAGTCGCGGCCAGCAACGTCACCGATGATGTGCATCACCTGAGAAACGTTAGCGCGTGGACGACGTTTGTCGATGATCGCCATGTCGGTATCGTTCAGCAGCTTAGCGATAGCACGGGCACGTACCACGCCGCCGATGTCCGGAGAAACCACGATCGGGTTGTCCAGGTTCAGCTGCAGCATGTCTTCCAGCAGGATTGGGCTGCCGAATACGTTATCAACCGGGACGTCGAAGAAGCCCTGGATCTGCTCTGCGTGCAGGTCAACGGTCAGTACGCGGTCAACGCCGACGCTGGAGAGGAAATCAGCAACGACTTTAGCGGTAATTGGCACACGCGCGGAACGGACGCGACGGTCCTGACGGGCATAGCCGAAGTAAGGGATTACAGCAGTGATACGGCCTGCGGAAGCGCGACGCAGCGCGTCGACCATAACAACCAGTTCCATCAGGTTGTCATTCGTTGGAGCACAGGTGGACTGGATGATGAAAATATCACCACCGCGTACATTTTCGTTAATTTGTACGCTGACTTCGCCGTCGCTAAAGCGACCTACAGCGGCGTCGCCGAGGGAAGTGTACAGGCGGTTGGCAATACGTTGTGCTAGTTCCGGGGTGGCGTTACCAGCAAAAAGCTTCATATCAGGCACGAGAAGAACCTCAGGCATGCGTCCAGTGGTGGATAGCGTTCGCCGCAAACTGTGCGGGCCAGGCGAAGGCTATCCAGGCGGTGTATTAAAGAGCGCGATGCAACGTCTGGAACAGGGTGACGTTGTCACCGAAACTCAGTCTGCGCCAGAATGGCCTGCTGTAGAGGGGAGATGTTCATCCCACGCGCTACAAAACCATGCAGCCAATCCGGCGCTTGCTCAAGCACCTGACGAGCGGCGGATTCGGTGTCAAATTCAGCAAAGACACAGGCCCCTGTACCAGTCAGGCGCGACGGCGCGTATTCTAACAGCCAGGAAAGCACCGCATCAACCTCGCGAAAACGTTTTCTTGCGATATCCTCGCAATCGTTGCTGAATTCACAATTTAATAACGTTTCTATTGACCGAATCGGGGTATTTCTTTTCAGGTCAGGATCTTTAAAGATGACCGGGGTCGGAATGCTCACGCCGGGGTGAGCAACCAGATACCATTTTTCCGGCGGGTTGACCGGGGAGAGGATTTCCCCCACGCCCTCGGCAAAGGCCGCATGACCGCGAACAAACACCGGAACATCCGCGCCCAGTGTCAAGCCCAGGGCGGCCAGTTCGTCCTGCGACAGCCCGCTGCCCCAGAGGTGATTCAGGGCAACCAGCACCGTGGCGGCGTTAGATGAGCCGCCGCCCAGACCGCCGCCCATCGGCAGGCGCTTCTCTATACTGATGTCCGCACCGCTTCCCGCGGGCAGCCGCCCCGACTCCGCTGCCGCTTTCATCAGCAGGCGCGCGGCACGCACGATCAGGTTGTCTTCTTGCGCCACGCCTTCGACCGGTGTCAGGAGGCAAATCTGCCCGTCCTGACGCGGCTCAATGGCGATCGTGTCGCCATAGTCAATAAACTGAAACAGCGTTTGCAGAGTATGGTAGCCGTCAGCACGCTGACCGGTGATATATAAAAACAGGTTCAGTTTTGCCGGAGAAGGCCAGTGGGTCATCATTTAACGATCCAGTTATCCATTTTGAGCTTGATGCGCTGGCTGCCCTGTGTCAGCTCCATATTTGATGGCAGCGATGGTTTACTCTTGCTGTCATAGTCGTTGTATACCACTTTCCAGGTTTTGCCATTCTGGGTGTAGTTGGCCTGGCTCAGACGGTATTGATCGTCCAGGGTGTAGTCGGTGGCGTCACCCGGCAGGCCGAGGATCCACTGGCGCAGGCTGTTCAGCGGGATCGGCATCCCGGTCAGCTTGCCAATCATCTCTTCGGCATCGGTCGCGGTGTAGTGCTGGCCTTTATTGTCGGTGATCTGCGCTTCGCCCGGTTTGGCGATAAGCTCCAGTTCGGTGCTGCCGAGCGGGTTCAGCAGCAGCAGGCGATAGTTGTCCTGCCCGGTTTGCTGCCAGAAGAAACGCGCATACACTTTTTGTTCATCAGAGAGATAGGCGAAGGCGCCGCGGGTCTGATACTGGCTCAAATTGCGGACGTCCTGCTGGTGCTGACGCCACTGCGGTGAATCAGGGCTTTTGCCCGGGCCTTTTGGTTGGGTGACAGTACATGCGGTCAGAACCAGTGCCGCCAGAGGCAGCAGGCGAATCAGTCGGGTCATAATGAGGACAAATCCTTGAGATACGTTGCAGTTATAACTGTTAATGCTAGCGTCCCGCAGTCCCACCGTCTACGTTCAAATTATCTCAAAGCAATGCGTAAGCTATTACTCCGAAAGGAGGCGGTCTCTTTTATTGATCTCGCGCATCCTGTATGATGCGTCCTGCTAACCTTATTAACGCTGGTACTACTCCCGCTCAACATGACCCTATTAGCACTCGGTATTAACCACAAAACGGCCCCGGTTTCGCTGCGAGAACGCGTTACGTTTTCGCCGGATACGCTTGACCTGGCGCTGGACAGCCTGCTTGCCCAACCCATGGTGCAAGGGGGCGTGGTGCTCTCGACGTGCAACCGTACCGAGCTGTATTTAAGCGTGGAAGAACAGGATAACCTGCATGAAGCGCTGATCCGCTGGTTATGTGACTACCACAATCTCAACGAAGACGAGCTGCGTAACAGCCTGTACTGGCATCAGGACAATGATGCGGTCAGCCATCTGATGCGCGTCGCCAGCGGTCTGGATTCACTGGTTCTGGGCGAGCCGCAGATTCTCGGTCAGGTGAAAAAAGCCTTTGCGGATTCGCAAAAAGGGCATTTGAAGGCCAGTGAACTGGAGCGTATGTTCCAGAAGTCGTTCTCCGTGGCGAAGCGTGTGCGAACCGAAACCGACATTGGTGCCAGTGCGGTTTCTGTTGCTTTCGCAGCCTGCACCCTTGCACGTCAAATCTTTGAGTCCCTTTCCACCGTCACCGTGATGCTGGTGGGCGCGGGCGAAACCATCGAACTTGTGGCGCGCCATCTGCGCGAGCATAAAGTGAAAAAGATGATTATCGCGAACCGCACCCGCGAACGTGCGCAGGTTCTGGCGGATGAGGTGGGCGCAGAAGTGGTTGCGCTGAGCGACATCGATGAACGTCTGAAAGAGGCGGACATTATTATCAGTTCTACCGCCAGCCCCCTGCCAATCATCGGTAAAGGGATGGTGGAACGCGCGCTGAAGTCGCGTCGAAATCAGCCGATGCTGCTGGTGGATATCGCCGTCCCGCGTGATGTTGAACCGGAAGTCGGTAAACTGGCGAACGCCTATCTTTACAGCGTTGACGACCTGCAAAGCATCATTTCGCACAACCTCGCTCAGCGTAAAGCGGCGGCGGTACAGGCGGAAACCATTGTTGAGCAGGAAACCAGCGAGTTTATGGCCTGGCTGCGCGCGCAAAGCGTCAGCGAGACCATCCGCGAGTATCGCGGGCAGGCGGAGCAGGTGCGTGATGACCTGACTGCCAAAGCGTTAGCGGCCCTTGAACAGGGCGGCGACGCACAGGCCATTATGCAGGATCTGGCGTGGAAACTGACCAACCGCCTGATCCATGCACCAACCAAATCTCTTCAACAGGCAGCCCGTGACGGGGATGATGAACGCCTGACTATTCTGCGCAACAGCCTCGGGCTGGAATAGCGCCCTATACCCATTTTCTAAGACAAGGTGCACTTACGCCTATGAAGCCTTCTATCGTCGCTAAACTGGAAGCTCTGCACGAGCGCCATGAAGAAGTCCAGGCGCTGCTCGGGGATGCCGGGACCATTGCGGACCAGGAACGTTTTCGCGCACTCTCGCGTGAGTACGCGCAGTTAAGTGATGTTTCTAAATGCTTTACCGACTGGCGACAGGTTCAGGAAGACATCGAAACCGCGCAGATGATGCTCGACGATCCTGAAATGCGCGAGATGGCGCAGGAAGAGTTACAGGATGCGAAAGCGCGTTCTGAAGAGATGGAGCAACAGCTTCAGGTGCTGCTGCTGCCAAAAGATCCGGACGACGAGCGTAACGCGTTTGTGGAAGTCCGCGCCGGTACCGGCGGTGATGAAGCGGCGCTGTTTGTCGGGGATCTGTTCCGCATGTACAGCCGCTACGCTGAATCGCGTCGCTGGCGCGTGGAAATCATGAGCGCTAACGACGGCGAGCATGGTGGCTATAAAGAGGTTATCGCCAAGATCAGCGGCGACGGCGTGTATGGTCGTCTGAAGTTTGAATCTGGCGGTCATCGCGTGCAGCGCGTGCCTGCTACGGAATCTCAGGGGCGTATTCATACCTCTGCCTGTACAGTGGCGGTGATGCCAGAGCTGCCGGAAGCGGAATTGCCGGACATCAACCCGGCGGACCTGCGCATCGACACCTTCCGCTCCTCTGGTGCGGGCGGCCAGCACGTTAACACCACCGATTCCGCTATCCGTATTACTCACCTGCCAACAGGTATTGTGGTGGAGTGTCAGGACGAGCGTTCGCAGCATAAAAACAAAGCCAAAGCCTTGTCCGTGCTGGGTGCGCGTATCCACGCGGCCGAAATGGCGAAACGCCAGCAGGCGGAAGCATCGACGCGTCGTAACCTGCTGGGCAGCGGCGATCGCAGCGACCGTAACCGTACCTACAACTTCCCACAGGGCCGCGTGACCGACCACCGCATTAACCTGACGCTTTACCGTCTGGACGAGGTGATGGAAGGGAAGCTGGATATGCTGATTGAGCCTATCGTGCAGGAATACCAGGCCGACCAGCTGGCGGCGCTGTCCGAGCAGGAATAATGGATTTTCAGCGCTGGTTACGTGAGGCCGCCGGTGAGCTTTCCGCAAGCGAAAGCCCAAAACGCGACGCCGAAATTTTGCTGGAGCATGTAACGGGTAAAGCCCGTACGTATCTGCTGGCATTCGGTGAGACGCCACTGACCGCTGAGCAGCAAGCGCAGCTTGCTACGCTGCTTGCCCGCCGTAAAAACGGTGAGCCGGTGGCGCATCTTGTCGGTGAACGTGAGTTCTGGTCGCTCCCGCTTTATGTCTCAGCGGCAACGCTGATTCCACGCCCGGATACCGAATGTCTGGTGGAGCAGGCGCTGGCGCGTTTGCCGGCTGCGGCCAGCCGGATTCTCGATCTCGGAACAGGAACGGGTGCTATCGCGCTGGCGCTTGCCAGCGAGCGTCCGGATTGCGATGTGACGGCAGTGGATGTGATGCCTGACGCGGTGACCCTGGCGCAGCGTAACGTGGCGCGTCTTGGGCTGACTAACGTGACCGTGCTGCAAAGCAGCTGGTTTAGCGCGCTGGAGACTCGCTCGTTCGAGATGATCGTCAGTAACCCGCCGTATATTGACGAGCACGACCCGCACCTTGCGCAGGGCGATGTTCGTTTCGAACCGTTGACGGCGCTGGTTGCGGCTAACGCAGGGTTAGCCGATCTTGATCACATAGTGACAACGTCACGGCAACATTTACTTCCCGGCGGCTGGCTGCTGGTGGAACATGGCTGGACGCAGGGGGAAGCCGTACGTGCGCTGTTTACGCAAGCGGGTTATACCGCAGTGGAAACCTGCCGCGACTACGGCGGTAATGAACGGTTGACGCTAGGCCAGTGGGCGTGAAGCAAGGCTATCTGCCATTTACTGATAAAGGCGTAAGGCTGACTGAAAGGCGGTTTGGCGTTATCATCTACATTGTTTTGAGTTTTATCGCGCCCGGGGGTAGCTGTACGTTCGGGCGTTACTGGGGTAAGTCATGAAGTCCTTAGCCGATTTCGAATTTAATAAAGTGCCGCTTTGCGATGGCATGATCCTGATTTCGGAGATGATACGCGACGATTTTACGTCGCAGTACGTTTACGATGAACTGGAGAATCTGGTCAGCCTGGCGCGTGAAGAGATCAATCAGGCGCGCCCGCAGGACTGGCAATTAGAGAAGCTGCTTGAGCTTTTCTACGGCGAATGGGGTTTCTGCGACACGCGTGGCGTGTATCGCCTGTCTGACGCATTATGGCTGGACCAGGTCTTAAAAAACCGTCAGGGCAGCGCCGTTGCGCTGGGCTCTATTTTGCTGTGGGTCGCACACCGTCTGGATATTCCACTGGTGCCGGTCATTTTCCCGACGCAGATGATCCTGCGGGCGGAGTGGCTTGACGGCGAGATGTGGCTCATTAATCCGTTTAACGGCGATACGCTGGATGAGCATACGCTGGACGTCTGGCTGAAAGGCAACATCAGCCCGGTCGCCGAGCTCTTTAACGAAGATCTCGACGAGGCCGATAACGCCGAAGTGATCCGCAAGCTGCTGGATACGCTGAAATCAGCGCTGATGGAAGAGCGTCAGATGGAGCTTGCCTTGCGTGCCAGCGAAGTGCTGCTGCAGTTTAATCCGGAAGATCCCTACGAAATTCGCGACCGCGGGCTTATCTATGCCCAGCTCGACTGCGAACACGTTGCGCTGAACGATCTGAGCTATTTCGTTGAGCAGTGCCCGGAAGATCCGATTAGCGAAATGATTCGCGCGCAGATCAACGCGATCTCGCACAAACAAATTACACTGCATTAATCTTAATTCCGATTCACACCTGAATAAGGCGATCCTATGAAACAAAAAGTGGTTAGCATTGGTGATATCAAGGTAGCAAACGACCTGCCGTTCGTGCTGTTTGGCGGTATGAACGTGCTGGAATCCCGCGATCTCGCCATGCGTATCTGCGAGCACTACGTGACCGTGACCCAGAAGCTGGGCATCCCGTACGTGTTTAAGGCCTCTTTTGACAAAGCCAACCGCTCCTCCATTCACTCTTACCGTGGCCCGGGCCTGGAAGAGGGCATGAAGATTTTCCAGGAGCTGAAACAGACGTTTGGCGTGAAAGTGATCACCGACGTGCATGAGTCCTGGCAGGCACAGCCTGTAGCGGACGTGGTAGACGTGATCCAGCTTCCGGCATTCCTGGCCCGTCAGACGGACCTGGTGGAAGCGATGGCGAAAACCGGCGCGGTCATCAACGTGAAAAAACCACAGTTCGTGAGCCCTGGCCAGATGGGGAACATTGTCGACAAGTTTATCGAAGGCGGCAATGACAAGGTTATCCTGTGCGACCGTGGTGCAAACTTCGGTTATGACAACCTGGTCGTGGATATGCTGGGCTTCAGCGTGATGAAGAACGTCTCTAACCAGTCTCCGGTGATCTTCGACGTGACTCACGCCCTGCAGTGCCGTGACCCGTTTGGTGCCGCGTCTGGCGGTCGTCGTGCGCAGGTAACCGAGCTGGCGCGCGCCGGTATGGCAACGGGTCTGGCGGGTCTGTTCATTGAAGCGCATCCGGATCCGGCTAACGCGAAATGCGATGGTCCTTCCGCACTGCCGCTGGATAAGCTGGAGCCGTTCCTGAAGCAGATCAAAGCGATTGACGATCTGGTGAAGAACTTCGACGAGCTGGATACCAGCAACTAATAAAAAACCCGCTTCGGCGGGTTTTTTTATAGGACATATTGCCGGGTGGCGCTGCGCTTACCCGACCTACAAACCTGTAGGCACTGCAAGCGAAGCGCCGCTGGGCAAAGAGGCTAGGCAAATATCGTCATCAGGTACGCCACAAACAGCGCCATATGTGCCGCGCCGTTCAGCACGTTGGTGCGTCCGGTGGAGAAGGAGATCTGGCACAGCAGCAGCGAGGCCACCATCACAATCATCTCCGGCGCGCCCAGCGCAAACTGCAGTTCGTTCCCCGTCATAAAGGCAATCAGCGTCACCACCGGTACGGTGAGTGATATGGTCGCCAGCACGGAGCCGAAGAACAGGTTCATTGCACGCTGCACCTGATTGTTCAACACCGCTTTCAGCGCCCCCAGTCCTTCAGGGGACAGGATCAGCAGCGCCACCAGGAAACCGGTAAAGGCCACCGGGGCGTTCAGCTCGGTCAACAGCGTCTCCAGCGGGTTGGCATTCATTTTGGTGACCGCAATGACCGCAATCAGATGCACGATCAGCCAAACCGTGTGCCACACACTGCTGTGTGCTGACGGCTTACCGTGGTGCGGGTCATCGTCGTCGCCGTCATCTTCATGTTCGTATACAAACAGGCTCTGGTGCGTTTTGGTCTGAATCAGCAGGAACACGCCGTACATGGCTGCGGAAATCAGCGCGACCAGCAGCGCCTGACCGGTGGAGAAGTTTGCATCTGGCAGCGCCATCGGGAAGACCAGCACGATAATTGCCAGCGGGAAGAGGGCAATCAGGTACTGTTTAATGCCAAACAGGTTCATGTACTGGGTCGCAAATTTACGCCCGCCCAGTAACAGCGAGAAGCCCACCAGGCCGCCTGTCACAATCATAATGATGGAGTAGAGGGTATCGCGCATCAGCGTCGGGGCAGCATCGCCGGTCGCCATAAGCGCGGAAATCAGGCTGACTTCGAGAATAACAACGGAAAGACTCAGAATTAACGAACCGTACGGCTCGCCCAGACGGTGGGCTAATACGTCCGCATGGCGAACGACGCTAAATGCGCTGGTTAAAATACCGACCAGGGCAAGAATATTGATACCAACCACCACTGGCAGTGACTGACTGCTTCCCCAGAAGAGCAGCACAGCCAGTGCCAGAACCGGGAAAATGAGTGACGTCTCCTTGTGGCGGGTCTTTACCGCCTCGTGTGTTGCTGTCATGTGCTTCTCCATCAATGCAGGTGCTTGTAATTATAGATAGATTTTAAGGAGATTAAATTAACAGAAATCTGTTAAATACCTTATATTTTTTACTTAATTTTACCCTTTGTGATGTTTTTCTTCTTTGAAGTCTATAATGCCATATATCTCATAAATAAATATTAAATAACAAAGAATTATAATTTTAATTTACTCATTAATTATTGTTGGGTGGCACCATGGCATATCGTCGTCCACACTTATCTCTTTACCGAAAAGAGAGGTTAGTGATGCCCTACAAAACGAAACGCGAATTACCTGATAACGTGAAAAATGTCCTGCCTGAACACGCGCAGGATATCTACAAGGAAGCGTTTAACAGCGCCTGGGATCAGTACAAAGATAAAGACGATCGCCGGGATGATGCCAGCCGGGAAGAGACGGCGCATAAGGTCGCCTGGGCCGCAGTTAAACATGACTACGAGAAAGGAGACGATGATAAATGGCATAAAAAGAAATAGCCGTGAAATAATTCGCTGCCTTCATTTTGACTTTTCAGGCGGTTGAACTTCCGTTGTATTGCAACTGGTCCGCTAATTGCTTATCGTTATTTCACTGCTGGCGAAATGACCAGAAAAAAATGCCGGGAAGGCGCATTACAGATGTCGCAAGGAAGCATGCAGTGGCGGAGGTGTAAAGTGTTAACGCGTGATTTCTTAATGAAGGCAGATTGTAAGACGGCATTTGGTGCTATTGAGGAATCGCTTCTCTGGTCAGCTGAACAACGTGCGGCGTCGCTTGCTGCCACGCTTGCCTGCCGCCCGGATGATGGCCCGGTATGGATTTTTGGCTACGGTTCGCTGATGTGGAACCCGGCTCTGGAATTTGTCGAATCGGCAACGGGAACGCTGCCTGGCTGGCACCGCGCATTTTGTCTGCGCCTGACGGCCGGACGCGGCAGTGCGTGTCAGCCTGGTCGCATGCTTGCACTGAAAGAGGGCGGACGCACCACGGGCGTGGCGTATCGCCTCCCGGATGCCACGCTCGAAGAGGAGCTGACGCTGCTCTGGAAGCGCGAGATGATCACCGGCTGCTATATGCCGAGCTGGTGCAAGCTGGAGCTTGACGATGGACGTACCGTCAATGCGCTGGTGTTTATTATGGATCCACGCCATCCGCTGTATGAAGCGGATACCCGCACGCAGGTCATCGCCCCGTTGATTGCCGCCGCCAGCGGGCCGCTGGGCACCAACGCGCAGTATCTCTTCTCCCTCGATCAGGAGCTGACCCGCCTCGGCATGAAGGACGATTGTCTGAATGAGCTGGTGGTAAAGGTGAGGGCGCTGCTGGAAGGGAACCCTGTCAACAGCACGCTGCGACCGGGTTTTGCCTGATAATACGCCCGGCTGGCCGGGCGTTTACTCTTATGCTGCCACGTAGCTGACGGAATGCTCCAGCGACTGACTGTGGCTGTCGATCAGCACATCCCATGTGCCGGTATACGGCACGGTAAGCCACGCTTTATCATCCTGCACGGTCAGAATATCCGCCTGGGATTGCTTTTGCGCTTTTGAACTCATGAGATGTATGCGGCAGCGTTCTGAGCAACGCACCACTACCGTATCCCCGCCGAACAGTTTCAAACTTGTTTTTACCAGTGCCATTTTTTACCCCGTAGTCTTAAACAACGCTCTCCCTGCAGCCATATCCGAGCGTGATGTAGTTCACAATTCACTCGTTGCATAACACCAAAGGGGGAGAGTCGGGATGCTGATTTTGATCAAAAAATGGCATAACGATTAAACAAAAATGACAAAATTCCTCAAAAGTTAGGCTGGCGCGCGTTTTACCCGCGAAACGCGCGCCGGAGGAACATTAAATGCGGAAATGGCCGGCCGTTTCAGCAAGGTCGCCCGCCTGGCTCTGCAGGGCTCCTGCGGCGGCGGCGGACTGCACCACCAGCTCGGCGTTCTGCTGCACCATTCTGTCGAGATGGGTCACCGCATGGTTAATCTCATGGATGCCTTTCATCTGTTCGCTGGTGGCGATGGAGATTTCGCGCATGATGCCGGAGACGCTGCCGATGCTGGAGCGGATCTCATCCATGCTTTCACCGGCCAGATGCACATAGCGCGAACCGGTCGCCACGCTATCGGTGGTGGAATCAATCAGGGATTTGATCTCTTTCGCCGCCTGGGCGCTACGACTGGCGAGGTTACGCACTTCCCCGGCTACCACGGCAAATCCGCGGCCCTGCTCACCGGCACGCGCCGCCTCGACGGAGGCGTTCAGCGCCAGAATGTTGGTCTGGAAGGCGATACCGTCGATGACGCTGGTGATATCACCAATTTTTGCGGACGCCACTTCGATGGACTGCATCGTGCTGATGGCCTGAGAAACCACTTCACCACCGCGCGCGGCAGTCGCAGACGCTTTGCTTGCCTGATCGTTCGCTTCCGCTGCCGATTCATTCGATTGCGTGACGGAGGCGGTGATCTGCTCCACCGCGCTGGCGGTCTCGCGAAGGCTGGACGCCGCCTGCTCGGTACGCCCGGAAAGATCCTGGTTGCCAGCCGCAATTTCCTGCGCGGCATTTTTCACCGACGCGCTGGCGTCACGGAGTTGTACCATTACGACGGAAAGCTTATCGCTGAAGGCATTAAAGGCCTGCGCAATTTGCGCCACTTCATCATTGCCGCTGTCCGGCAAACGCTGGGACAGATCGTTGGTCCCGTTGGCAATGTTATGCATCGCATCACGAATGTCAGACAGGCGCTTCAGCAGACGGGCAATCAGGACGTGAACAATGGCGCCGCTCAGGAGTGCCAGGATCACCAGCGAAATCGCCGACGCTTTCAGCAGGGAACGCATGCCGGAGGTGGCATCGCTGTTGTCGAGCGCGACGACCAGCAGCCAGTTTGTGCCCGGCACGGCTGAGGCAATGAAGGTTTTGTCTACATCATTCAGGGTTCCGTCGACCGGATTACCGCGTTTCAGCGCCGCAAAGTCGATCCCTTTGATCGTCTCGGCAAACGGCTTCAGGGTCAAAGCCGGATCGTTGGTGGCAATCACGGTACCGTCACTGTTCAGGAGCAGCCCGCTGCTGGCGGGTGTTGGGTGGATGCCGCGCACGTTTGCCACGACGCTATCCATGGCGACATCGCCCGCCACCACCGCTTTCAGGACGCCATTTTCTTTCACCGGTACAGCAAACGTCACCACCAGCTTTCCGGTACCGGCATCAACATAGGGTGCGGTCACTACCGGGCCGTCCGTGCTCACCACCTGCTGATACCAGGGACGAATGGTCGGATCATAATC
Organism: Enterobacter cloacae complex sp. IR5458; assembly: GCF_049238025.1. Taxonomy (NCBI): domain Bacteria; kingdom Pseudomonadati; phylum Pseudomonadota; class Gammaproteobacteria; order Enterobacterales; family Enterobacteriaceae; genus Enterobacter; species Enterobacter cloacae complex sp. IR5458. The sequence goes on along the minus strand of NZ_JBMKIF010000023.1, from coordinate 74,346 downwards.
CGCCGGGACACCCGCAGGTTCAGAAAACTTCGCCGTCTTGCTCGCATAACCCACATAGACGTTAGTGAATCCCCCCGCCTGCGCCAGTTGTTTAAACACCGGAACCGGGTCGTCAGCCAGCGCGACGCTTTGTGCGGAGGTAATCACCGTCATTTTGCTTTTGGCCCAGTCGGCAATCGCCATGTTGTGGCTGGCGCTGGTACTGGTCAATATATCGCGCTGTGACTGCTGGTTATCCTGGCGCGTGACCTGGAAGTTAATAACGGTATTGAGAAGAAGGGCGACGACAAGGCAACCTGTCGTCGTAGCGATAATACGTGCGCGAATCGATCTGAACATAAGTGAAATACCTGCTGTGTTGTTTCCATGCCTATCGGCAACCCCGCAGGTAAACTTGATGCTGAAACCGCGTCCATAAGAAAATAATATTTTTACGGGATTATTATTAAAAAGTTAATACTTTATCTGCGGTCAGCGTCCATTCGGCCAGCTCAACCAGCGTCCCGATTTCTACGCCCTCTATCAGCGGCAGAGTGGTAATCCCGCGTCCGTCGGTACAGGTCTTGCACAGTTTCACCGGCACATTTTGCGCGGTCAGGATCTCCAGCATCTGCTGAATGTTATAGCCTTCTGCCGGCTTTTGGCCCTTCAGCCCGGCGGTGACGGCATCCGACATTAAAAAAATCTGTAATGCCAGGTCGCTCTCTTTTTCACGTAACGCAATGGCCAGACGCAGGCTGTTAAAAAGAGATTCGCTGCCGTAGGCCGCCCCGTTGGCGACGATCACAATCTTCTGCATGTTGACTCCTGTTCTTATAAAGGCACGAATATTGCTTAATTCTCCGGAGTTTCGCTGTCCGGGAGAGTAAGCATGACATTAATGGCTGGCATTTCGCCAGGTGCAACCGAATGGCTTCAGCGCGCGAGGCTGATGCGCCGGGAGCAGCTCAGCAAGCTGGCAGAGCTGAACGTGCTGGTGCACGGCATTAGCCAACTGGTACATATGCTACAGTGCGAGCGCGGGGCATCCAACGTCTGGCTCTGTTCACAGGGTAAGCTCTACGCGCCTGAATGCAAAGCCAGCCGGGCGCTGGTAGACGAAAATCTTGCTGCGCTGAATACGATACTTGGCAAGCAGTCCCTCCTCCCGGGGAGCGCCGTCTGCGAACGTATCGGTAATGCACTGCATACGCTGGACACACTTCCCGCGCTGCGTGACGGGGTGAGTCAACAAACCCTGACGGCCCCGCAGGCCATGGAACATTACTCCCGCATGCTTCGCCATCTGCTCAGTATCGTGCCGCAACTCAATGACAGCATTGACGATCCGCAAATCGCGGGCCGGTTTGTCGCCCTTTACAGCCTGATGCAGGGCAAAGAACTGGCGGGACAAGAGCGGGCCCTGGGGGCGATAGGCTTCACGCAGGGTTTTTTTGATGACGTTACCCGCCAGAGACTGGTAGATCGCATTGACGGGCAGCAAGCCTGCTTTGAGATCTTCCTCTCCCACAGTCAGGCTGACGTTCAGACCACTTTCTCCCTTAACTGCCAGCCCGACCGTGAGACGGAGCAACTCCGGCGCGTGGCCTGTACCCGCCAGCCTGCCGCGGATAATGGCCATACCGCGCTGGCGTGGTTTGCGCTGCAAACGGCGCGGCTGGAGCATCTGCGCGCGCTGGAGGAGACAATCATCGCCGATCTGATGGTCGCGGTGGATGAGCGGATTCAGCGTGACGAGGTTTATCCGCATTCCGCAGATGAACTGGAGGACCCGCTGGCGCATTACCCGGATAAACCCCTGCTGCCTCTGGTTCGCCAGCAGGCGCGCGAGATTGAGCAACTCTCCCGTCAGCTTGCGTCGCTGCGCGATACGCTTGAGGAGCGAAAAACCATTGATAAAGCAAAAAGCGTGCTGATGACCCACCAGAATATGAGTGAGGAGCAGGCCTGGACAACGCTGCGCAAAATGGCGATGGACAAGAATCAGCGCATGGTGGATATCGCCCGGGCGCTGCTTACGGTGAAAAGCGTGTGGCAGATAACCCCAAAGGAGTAGCTGCACAATCAGTGGGCATGTTGTGCCTGATTGGGGTGCGTAATGGCGAGCAAATCCGGCTTCCGGCCCTGAAACAGGGTGTTCAAACCTGGCATTGACTTTGCATTATTGAATTAACCATTTTTGACGGTGCGCCAACGACGGTGCATCAGTCTTCGGGATAAAGGCGTCCAGCGGTGCTTCGGCACTGTGGGCGCTTTTTTTTGGCTTTTTTTCAGGAGTGGTCATGGCGGATTTGTCGAGACGACGGTTTTTGCAGGCCAGCATGCTGGCGAGTGGCGCAGTGTTATTACCGGGTGTCATGCAGGCTGCCTGGGCGGCAGGCTCGGATAAACCGGAGCAGGAGACGGTACGTATCGGGTTTATCCCGCTGACCGACTGTGCGCCGGTGGTTATCGCAGCCCTGAAAGGCTTTGATAAAAAATACGGTATCACCATCGTCCCCACCAAAGAGGCGAGCTGGGCAGCGGTACGCGACAAGCTGGTGGCGGGGGAGCTGGACGCCGCGCACATTCTTTACGGTCTGCTGTACGGGCTTGAACTGGGTATTGCAGGCAAGCCGCAGCAGATGGCAAACCTGATGACGCTTAACCAGAACGGTCAGGCCATTACGCTCTCCAGCGATCTGGCGGAGAAGGGGGTTCGCGATCTTGACGGGCTGAAAACGCTGGTCGGGCAGCAGGCGCCTGGCACTTACACTTTCGCGCACACCTTCCCGACTGGAACGCACGCCATGTGGCTTTACTACTGGCTGGCGAGCGCAGGCATTAACCCCTTCGATGACGTGCGCACAGTGGTGGTGCCGCCGCCGCAGATGGTGATGAACATGCGCATTGGCAACATGGTGGGCTTTTGCGTCGGTGAGCCGTGGAACGCGAGGGCGATTAACGACCGCATTGGCTTCACCGCTGCCACGTCGCAGTCCATCTGGGCGGATCATCCTGAAAAAATTCTCGGCACGCGTCGCGACTGGGTGGAGAAAAATCCGCACACCGCCCGGGCGCTGGTGAGTGCCGTGATGGAAGCCGCGCGCTGGATTGAGGCGTCCCCGGAAAACAAACGTGAAACCGCGCAGATCCTCTCGCGCCGGGCGTGGCTCAACTGCAAAGAACAGTATCTCACCGGGCGAATGCTCGGGGAATACGACAACGGCCTGGGGCAGCGCTGGCAGGACGCACACCCGATCCGTTTCTTCAACGAGGGTGCCGTCAGTTATCCGTATCTCTCTGACGGCATGTGGTTCTTAACCCAGTTCCGCCGCTGGGGCTTGCTTAAAACCGCGCCGGATTACGTGGGTATTGCGCAGCGCATTAACCAGACCGCGGTCTGGCAGGATGCTGCCACCGCCGTCGGCGGACTCTCCACTCCCTCATCACCGTATCGCAGCAGCACGCTGATGGACGGTACCGTCTGGAGCGGAACCGATCCGGAAGGGTACGCCAACCGTTTTGCCATTCACCGTAAAGGGGCCTGATTATGCCGCATCTGCAAAACACAAAACCACAAGAGAAGCCTGAGAGCGGGGAGGTGATTGTCCTGCCACCGTTACAGGTTCGTCGTCGTACGCCTGCGTTGGCGCGTCGAATGAATGATGTTTTACAGCGCGTCATTCCGGCGTTTCTGGGGCTGGGGCTGCTGGTGGTGCTCTGGCAACTGGCGGCGATAAACAGCAAAGGCTTCCCGACGCCGCTCAGCACGCTCGACTCGGCCATAACCCTGTTCGCCGATCCGTTTTATCGCGACGGGCCAAACGATATGGGCATAGGCTGGAACGTGCTTGCGTCACTGCAGCGCGTCGCCATCGGCTTTGGTCTGGCAGCGCTGGCGGGGATTCCGCTGGGCTTTCTGATTGGCCGCTTCACCTTTTTCTCGCGCATGTTCAACCCGCTAATTGCCCTCCTGCGGCCGGTTAGCCCGCTGGCCTGGCTGCCCATCGGCCTGCTGCTGTTCCAGAAAGCGGAGCCAGCATCAAGCTGGACCATATTTATCTGCTCCATCTGGCCGATGGTCATCAACACCGCGGAAGGGGTGCGCCGTATTCCACAGGACTACCTCAACGTCGCCCGGGTACTGCAACTCTCTGAGTGGACCATTATGCGCCGCATTCTCTTTCCTGCCGTGCTGCCTGCGGTGCTGACCGGGGTACGCCTCTCCATCGGTATTGCCTGGCTGGTGATTGTCGCCGCCGAGATGCTCACCGGAGGCTTAGGCATCGGCTTCTGGATCTGGAACGAGTGGAACAACCTCAACGTCGAAAACATTCTCATCGCCATCGTCATTATTGGCGTGGTCGGGTTGCTGCTGGAGCAGGGGCTGATGCTGATTGCCCGTCGCTTTAGCTGGCAGGAAAAATAAGGAGCGAAGATGAAACCATTAATTCAGGTCCAGGGCGTGAGCCAGCGCTTTTCTACTGCCAGCGGCGAGTTTCTGGCGCTGCAAAACGTTTCGTTTGATATTCACGAGGGCGAAACCGTCAGTTTGATCGGCCACTCCGGCTGCGGCAAATCGACGCTGCTAAACCTTATTGCCGGCATTACGCTGCCGACGGAAGGTGGGCTTATCTGCGACAACCGCGAAATTGCCGGGCCGGGCCCCGAGCGCGCGGTGGTGTTTCAGAACCATTCCCTGCTGCCATGGCTCACCTGCTTTGACAACGTCGCCCTGGCGGTGGATCAGGTGTTCCGTCACACCATGAGCAAGGCTGAGCGTAAAGCGTGGATCGAGCACAACCTCGACCGCGTGCAGATGGGGCATGCCTTGCATAAGCGCCCGGGGGAGATCTCCGGCGGCATGAAGCAGCGCGTGGGCATCGCCCGCGCGCTGGCGATGAAGCCAAAAGTGCTGCTGATGGATGAACCGTTCGGCGCGCTGGATGCGCTGACGCGAGCCCATCTGCAGGACTCGGTGATGCAGATCCAGCAGGCATTGAACACCACTATCGTGCTGATTACCCACGACGTGGATGAGGCAGTGCTGCTTTCCGATCGCGTGCTGATGATGACCAACGGCCCGGCGGCGACCGTCGGAGAGATCCTGCGCGTTGATCTGCCGCGTCCGCGCAACCGGGTTCAGCTGGCGGACGACAGCCGCTACCACCACATGCGTCAGCAGATCCTCCATTTCCTCTACGAAAAACAGCCGAAAGCGGCGTAACGAGGGGGCTTTGATGCGACTGGTCATTATCGGGAATGGAATGGCGGCCACCCGGCTGATTGACGGGCTAACCGGGCGGGCCTCGGGTCGTTTTGCTATCACCGTAGTCGGTGATGAGCCTGAGCATGCCTATAACCGCATTCAGCTTTCGCCTGTGCTGGGGGGCGAGAAAGCGGCAGCGGATATCTGTCTTCAGGATGAGGACTGGTACCGGGAACGTGGCGTTACGGTGCTGCGGGGCGAAAGGGCGCTTGCCGTGGACGTGGCCTCACGAGAAGTGCGAACCGCCACCCGCACGCTGGGCTGGGATGCCCTGGTATTTGCCACCGGTTCAACGCCTTTTGTTCCGCCGATCCCCGGCGGTGATGCGCCGCAGGTGTTCACGTTCCGCACCCTGGAGGATACCTGCGCCATTCAGGCAATTTCCGGTCCGGCGGTGGTGCTGGGGGGCGGCGTGCTTGGGGTTGAGACTGCGGCAGCACTGGCACGCTCAGGTGACAACGTCACGCTCGTTCATCGCGGTCCGTGGCTGATGGAACAACAGCTGGATCAACAGGCTGGCGCGCTGCTGGAGGAGGCGCTGGCGGAACGGGGCGTGCGCTGTGAGCTTGCCTCCGGCATCTCGGCGATTAACGACAACACCGTGACGTTGCTCAATGGACGCAGTATTGCTGCGGCGCGCGTGGTGCTGGCGACCGGCGTGCAGCCCAACATTGACCTGGCAAAGGCCAGCGGCCTTCATTGCGCGCGCGGGATTGTGGTGAATCACCAGATGCAGACCTCCGCGCCGGACATCTATGCCATTGGCGAGTGCTGCGAAATTGATGGCCAGACGTTTGGCCTGGTCGCCCCCTGTCTGGCGCAGGCCGATATCCTCACCGCACGGCTGGCGGGCGACACCACTGCGCCGTTTACCCTCACCGACAACGGTGTGCGCCTCAAGGTGACCGGCGTGGAGCTGTTCAGCCTGGGTCGCGCGGCGGAGCAGGAGGGCGACGTGGTCTGGCGTTCATGGGATCCGCTGACGCGTCACTATCGTCGCTTACTGATCCATCAGGGGACGCTGGCTGGCGTGCTGCTGATGGGAGATTGCCGCAACGCGGCGACATTTACCGATTTACTGGCAACGGCTGCGCCCGCACACGCGGACTGGCTGTTCGATCGATTCACTACGCAACCGCAGGTTGCAGGACAGAACGCTATGACAAAACCTACTCTGGTGGTGGTTGGGCACGGTATGGTCGGCCATCATTTTCTCGAAGATTGCGTTAACCGCAACTTACATCAGCAGTATCAGATCGTGGTCTTTGGTGAAGAGCGCTATGCCGCCTATGACCGGGTGCATCTGTCCGAGTATTTTGGCGGCCGCAGTGCGGATTCGCTCTCGCTGGTGGCAGGGGATTTTTTTGCTGATAACGGCATTGAGCTGCGCCTGTCGCAGCAGATTGTCGCCATTGACCGCGACGCGCGCGTGGTGCGTACCGCCAGTGGGCATGAAACGCACTGGGATAAACTGGTGCTGGCGACCGGCTCATACCCGTTTGTCCCGCCGGTACCGGGTAACGATCTGCCGGGCTGTTTTGTCTACCGCACGCTCGACGATCTCGACAACATTGCGGCCCATGCGGCGGGTGCGCGTCGCGGGGTCGTCATCGGCGGCGGGCTGCTGGGGCTGGAGGCAGCAAACGCCCTGAAACAACTCGGGCTCGAGACTCACGTGGTGGAGTTTGCGCCCAATCTGATGGCGGTTCAGCTCGATAACGACGGCGCGTCGATGCTGCGCAAGAAAATCGAGGCGCTGGGCGTGGGCGTTCACACCGCTAAAGCCACCACGGAAATTGCGTCGACGGATGACGGGCTGGTGCTGCGCTTTGCCGATGGCGAAGCGCTGGAAACGGACCTGGTGGTCTTTTCTGCCGGTATCCGTCCGCAGGACGCGCTGGCGCGCAGCAGCGGGCTGGCTATCGGCGAGCGCGGCGGGATCTGCATTGACGATGGCTGCCAGACTTCCGACCGTGACGTGTTTGCCATTGGCGAATGCGCGTTGTGGGAAGGGAAAATCTTTGGACTGGTTGCCCCGGGCTACCAGATGGCACGCGTGGCCGCCGCCGTGCTGGCAGGGGAGGATAAAACCTTCACCGGCGCGGATATGAGCACCAAACTCAAGCTGCTGGGCGTGGATGTGGCGTCGTTTGGCGACGCTCACGGGCGCACGCCGGGGGCGCTGAGCTACCAGTGGACGCACGGCCCGCAGCAAATCTACAAGAAAATCGTGGTCAGCCACGACAGCAAAACGCTGCTCGGCGGCGTGCTGGTGGGTGATGCCAGCGAATACGCCACGCTGGTGCAGATGATGCTCAATGGAATCAGCCTGCCGAAAGCGCCGGAAACCCTGATATTACCCGCATCCTCAGGCAGCGCGCCAAAAGCGCTGGGCGTGGCGGCGCTGCTGGAAAGTGCGCAGATCTGTTCGTGTCATAACGTCAGCAAGGGCGATATTTGCCAGGCCGTGAGCGCGGGCGCAACGGATATCGGTGCCATCAAACAGTGCACCAAAGCGGCGACCGGTTGCGGGGGCTGTAGTGCGCTGGTGAAGCAGGTGATGGAGTTTCAGCTTGCTGAACAGGGCGTGGAGGTGAAAAAGGATATCTGTGAACACTTCCCCTGGTCACGCCAGGAAATTTATCACCTGGTGCGCGTCAACCATATCCGCACCTTTGACCAGCTCATCAGCCGCTACGGTCAGGGACACGGGTGCGAAATCTGTAAGCCGCTGGTCGGGTCCGTGCTGGCTTCCTGCTGGAACGAGTATCTGCTTAAACCGGCCCATCTGCCGCTGCAGGACACCAACGACCGTTACTTTGCCAATATTCAGAAGGACGGAACCTATTCCATCGTGCCGCGTATGCCCGCCGGGGAAGTGACCGCCGACGGGCTGATCGCCATCGGCCAGATTGCAAAGCGCTATAGCCTTTACAGCAAAATCACTGGCGGGCAGCGTATTGACCTCTTTGGCGCCACTCTGGAACAGCTACCGGAGATCTGGCAGGCGCTGGTGGAAGCCGGATTTGAGACCGGCCACGCTTACGGGAAATCTCTGCGCACGGTGAAATCCTGCGTTGGGTCGACCTGGTGCCGCTATGGCGTGCAGGACTCCACCGGCCTCGCGGTCAAACTGGAGCACCGTTACAAAGGCCTGCGCGCGCCGCACAAAATCAAAATGGCTGTTTCCGGCTGTACCCGCGAGTGTGCCGAGGCGCAGAGCAAAGACGTGGGCGTCATTGCCACCGATAAAGGCTGGAACCTCTACCTGTGCGGCAACGGCGGCATGAAGCCTCGCCATGCGGATCTTTTCGCCAGCGATCTGGACGATGAAACGCTGATCCGTACCGTTGACCGGTTCCTGATGTTCTACATCCGCACGGCGGATCGCCTGCAGCGCACCAGCACCTGGATGGACAACCTGGAAGGCGGCCTCGACTATCTGCGCGAGGTGATCCTCGAGGACAGTCTGGGCATTGCCGACGAACTGGAGCAGGAGATGGCCCGGGTGGTAGAAACCTACCAGTGCGAATGGCAGACCACGCTCAACGATCCCAATCGTCTGGCGCTGTTCCGCACCGCTGTGAACGACACTGCCGCAGAGCAAGACAAACGCTGGCAGGAAATCTGCGGTATCGAGGATATCCCCGAACAGGCGGGCATTGGCGCGCGTCTTGGTCACAACGCGATTGCGCTGTTCCGCTTTGGCAAAACCGTTTATGCCCTCGATGACCTGGAGCCAGGAAGCCGTGCGAACGTGCTTTCTCGCGGCATTCTTGGCGATGCGGCGGGGGAGCCGGTGGTGATCTCTCCGCTTTATAAACAGCGCATTCGTCTGCGCGATGGCTGTCAGGTTGAAAATGGTGAGCCTGCGGTACGCGCCTGGCCGGTGAAAATTGAAAACGGCAAAGTGTGGGTCGGTAACGATGCCCTGGTCATGCGTGCGGAGGCTTCATGACAGAAACCCGGACAACATGCCCCTACTGCGGGGTGGGCTGCGGTGTGGTCGCCCGCGTGGAAGGCGGTGTGGTCAGCGTTCGGGGAGATGAAACCCATCCGGCGAATTTTGGTCGCCTGTGCGTGAAAGGGGCCGCCCTGGGGGAGACAACCGATTTACAGGGGCGGCTTTTGCGCCCGGTCCTCGACGGTCATGAGGTGGACTGGACGCAGGCACTGGAGGCGGCAGGTGAACGGCTCCAGCACATTATCGACACATGGGGGCCGCAGGCGGTTGCGTTCTACGCGTCCGGCCAGCTGTTAACCGAGGATTACTACGCCGCTAACAAGCTGATGAAGGGGTTTATCGGGGCGGCGAACATTGATACCAACTCCCGGCTCTGCATGTCGTCAGCGGTGGTGGGTTATAAACGTGCCTTCGGTGAGGACGTGGTGCCGTGCAGTTACGAGGACGTGGAGAACAGCGATCTGGTGGTACTGGTGGGCTCGAATGCCGCCTGGACGCACCCTGTTCTGTACCAGCGGCTGGTGCAGGCAAAGCAAACTAATCCGCAGATGAAGGTGGTGGTGATTGACCCGCGTGAAACGGCTACCTGTGATATCGCTGACCTGCATCTGGCGCTAAAACCCGGCAGCGATGCGGGGCTGTTTGTAGGGTTGCTCAATGTGATCCAGGGAACCGACGCGTGGCCGATGGCCCGCGTGGCGGCGTTTTGCGACCTTCCTGTGCAGGATATTGGTGTGTTTTATGACTGGTTTGTCACCGCGCCACGCGCGATCACGCTCTACACCATGGGGATCAACCAGTCATCGAGCGGTAGCGACAAGTGTAACGCCATCATCAACGTCCATCTTGCCAGCGGAAAATTCAACCGCCCGGGCTGCGGTCCGTTTTCGCTGACCGGACAGCCAAACGCCATGGGCGGACGGGAAGTGGGCGGGCTGGCAAATCAGCTGGCGGCGCACATGAACTTTGAGCCGGACGATCTTTCGCGGGTGGCGCGTTTCTGGGGAACGGAAAGGCTGGCGCAGACGCCAGGCCTGATGGCGGTTGAACTGTTTGATGCCATTGCCCGTGGCGAAGTGAAGGCGGTGTGGATCATGGGCACCAACCCAGCGGTCTCGCTGCCGGACAGTCACGCCGTATGTCAGGCGCTGGCAGGCTGCCCGCTGGTGATTGTTTCTGAGGTCATGAACGATACCGACACCAGCCGGTTCGCCCATATCCGTTTTCCGGCGCTGGCCTGGGGGGAGAAGGACGGCACTGTGACCAATTCCGAGCGGCGTATTTCGCGCCAGCGCGCCTTTCTGCCTGCCCCGGGAGAGGCAAAACCGGACTGGTGGATCGTCGCGCAGATTGCAAAACGGCTGGGGCACGGCGACGCCTTTGCCTGGCAACATCCGCACGAGATTTTTTGCGAGCACGCGGCGCTGACGGCCTTTGAAAATGACGGCACGCGGGCATTGAACCTGCATGACCTGGCTGAACTTACCCGCGAAGCGTGGGAGCGGCTGGAGCCGTATCAGTGGTCAACGGGGGATTTTCCGCGCCGAAACCTGGTGCCGGTCGATCCGGTCCAGCACGGTGCGGCGGTCAGCACGCTGTACCCGGTGATCCTCAATACCGGACGCATCCGCGATCAATGGCACACCATGACCCGGACGGGGTATGTGTCCCGGTTGATGCAGCATATCGCGGAGCCGTTTGTTGAGGTCTGCGCCAGCGATGCCGTGCGGTTCTCGTTGTGTGATGGCCAGCTGGCGCGGATCAGTTCGCCGCGCGGCGTGATGGTCGCCAGAGTGCGAGTCAACCGCGGCATCCGGCAAGGCGAGGCGTTTGCCCCGATGCACTGGAACGCCGTGTTTGCCCGTCAGGGAAAGGTGAATGCGCTGGTGGAAGGGCGCTGCGATCCGGCGTCGGGCCAGCCGGAGAGCAAACAAACCGCCGTTCGGATCATGCCCTGGCTGCCCGCCTGGCAAGGGGTGCTCTATACCCACGAACAGCCGGCGTTACCATCCTGGGTTCACTGGTGGCGTAAAGCCTCGCATCTGACGGTATCAGGAGATAAACCGTTGCTTTCGTGGGTCATGAACTACGCCAGCAGCCGGGGCTGGCAGTTACAGGTTGCTCAAACCGGCGAACGCAGTAGCGTGCTGGCCTGGCATGAAGGTCAGCTGATGCTCGGCTTCTGGGAAGGCACCACGTTACCGGAGCTGGTACACCCGATCATTAACGCTGCTTTTCGCTCGCCCCCCACGACGCCTGCAGAGCGTCATGCGCTACTGAACGGGCAGGGTGTGGAGGAGACGGTGGATCCGGGACGCATTATCTGTAGCTGCTTCAGCGTCGGAGAAAATGCGATTCGGGAGGCGATAGCCGGAGGGTGCGAAAGCGTCGCCGCGCTGGGGGCAACGTTACGGTGCGGCACGAACTGTGGCTCCTGCGTTTCGGAGTTGAAAGGACTGTTTGGATGATGGTGTAAGGGCGTCGGGTGGCGGAGCCGCCACCCGACGATCAGTTTCAGGATAATCCTGAAATTTCCGCCAGAACTGCATTTCCAGGCTTATCGCGTTAACATAATAAGAGTTTATCCATAAACACAGGTTCTTTTTTACGACGTTGATGGTTGTATCGTCCCGCATTCGTTTTCTGCTCTTACTCCCCTTTCTTACGGTCGGAGCCGTTCACGGTGCGCCGCGTTCCTTTATCCAGCAGGCACAAAATCCCTTTGATAATAACGGGGATAATCTGCCCGACCTGGGTATGGCTGCTCCCTCAGGGGAAGGGGAAAAGCACCTGGCCGAAATGGCGAAAGCCTTTGGTGAAGCCAGTATGACCGACAACGGCCTGACAACGGGCGAGCAGGCGCGTCAGTTTGCCTTTGGTCAGGTGCGCGACGCGGTGAGCGGCGAAGTGAACCAGCAGATTGAGTCCTGGCTGTCGCCCTGGGGGAACGCCAGCGTCAATTTACTGGTGGATAACGAGGGCAAATTTAACGGCAGCAGCGGGAGCTGGTTTATCCCCTGGAACGATAACAACCGTTACCTGAGCTGGAGCCAGCTTGGCCTGACGCAGCAGACGGATGGCCTGGTCAGTAACGCCGGAATCGGCCAGCGCTGGGTCGCCGGAAAATGGCTGCTGGGCTATAACACCTTCTACGATAATCTGCTGGACGAAAACCTGCAGCGTGCCGGACTGGGCGCCGAGGTGTGGGGGGAGAATCTGCGCCTGTCAGCGAACTATTACCAGCCGTTTGCCGGATGGCGCGACAGATCTGATGTTCAGGAACAGCGAATGGCGCGGGGATATGATGTTACCGCCAAAGCCTGGCTGCCGTGGTTTCATCACCTGAACACCAGCGTCAGCGTCGAGCAGTATTTTGGCGACAACGTTGATCTCTTCAACAGCGGAACCGGCTATCACAACCCGGTGGCGGTCAATCTTGGGCTTAACTATACCCCGGTTCCGCTGGTCACGTTGACCGCCGCGCATAAGCAGGGTGAAAGCGGCGAAAGCCAGAATAACCTCGGCCTGAAGCTTAACTACCGCTTTGGCGTGCCGCTGGTAAAGCAACTCTCCGCCAGTGAAGTTGCGGCCACGCGTTCTCTGCGTGGCAGCCGCTATGATTCCCCCGAGCGCAACAGCCTTCCGATTATGGAGTTCCGCCAGCGTAAAACGCTGTCCGTCTGGCTGGCAACGCCGCCGTGGGATCTGAAAGGGGGTGAAACCGTCATGCTGAAGCTACAGATTCGTAGCACGCACGGCATCCGTCAGATCCACTGGCAGGGCGATACCCAGGCACTGAGCCTGACGTCGCCCGGGAAGGGTAACAGCAGCGACGGCTGGAGCGTGATTATGCCTGCCTGGAATGAGGCAGAAGGCGCGACAAACCGCTGGCATCTTTCGGCGGTAGTGGAAGATGAGAAGGGCCAGCGCGTCTCGTCCAATGAGATCACGCTTGCGGTGGTGCAGCCGCTGATCGCTATACCTGACGACGACCCGCGCTGGAAGCTGCTGCCGGATGAGTAATCCTTAAAAAATGCGTTCCTGATGTACCCACACGGCGGCCTCAACGCGGGATTTTAACTTCATTTTCTTCAGCATATGCTTCACATGCACTTTGACCGTGCTTTCGGTGATATCCAGACGGCGGGCGATCATTTTATTCGGCAGCCCCTGGGCGATTAGTTTGAGAATATCGCGTTCGCGCGGTGTTAACTGGCTGACGTCACGGTCAGACGTGGCGCGGTTGGCCCGCAGGCTGGCGGCCAGCACCGGCGTCAGGGCTTCACTCAGCACCATCTCGCCGGCCGCAGCCTGCTGCAGTGCTTTAAGCAGATCTTCCGGCTCCATATCTTTCAGCAGATAACCATCCGCGCCGCGCTTCAGCGCCGTGACTACATCTTCTTCATGGTTCGAGACGCTAAAGACGACGATGCGTCCGGAAAGCGATTTTTCCCGCAGGTTGTCGAGGGTCTCCAGGCCGTTCATCCCGGGCATGTTCAGATCGAGCAGGATCAGATCGGGATCGAGGGACTCGGCGAGCTCAATGCCCTGTTCCCCGTTGCTGGCTTCGCCAACCACGGTAATATCGGGTGCCATGCTGACCAGCTGTTTTACGCCAGTACGCAGCATCGGATGGTCGTCGATCAACAGGATGGATGCCGGTTCCTGATTAGTCATGGGTTTCTCCTTGAGAAGTTGTAAGCGGTTTTTCGGGAATAAAGGTGACCACGACTTCCGTGCCACCCGTCTCTCTCCGGCGAACCTGACAATCACCGCGCAGGCTTTGGGCGCGGTCTCGCATAATGATTAAACCATAGTGGTTCGTGCGCTCGGCATTTTCCGGCACGCCGCGGCCGTTGTCGTGAACCGTGAGTCTGACCTGGTTAGCGTGCTGGCTGACGGTGACCGTGACCGCTGTCGCTTCCGCGTGTTTAAGCACGTTGCTGAGTGCTTCACGGGCGATCTGCAGTAGATGAATAGCCTGATGTGACGGGACAAACCGCGGCGGCAGCTGGTAATCCAGCTTCACCGGGAACCCCAGCCGGGCGCTAAACTCCTGACAGCTGGCTTCCAGCGCCGGACGCAGGCCCGGCTCGGTCAGCTGCAGGCGGAAGGTGGTCAGCAGCTCACGCAGCTGTACCCAGGACGTATTCAGCTCGTTGCGTATCTGGCTGAGCAGCTGTTTATTACTGTCCGGCATCTGCGCATCCTGCATCTGCAGACAGCTTACCTGCATTTTCATACAGGAGAGCGATTGGGCGATTGAGTCATGCAGCTCGCGGGCGATGGTGGCGCGTTCTTCCATAACGATCAGCTGCTGCTGTTTTTCCTGATGCCTGTCGAGCGCCAGCGTGGCCGTTAGCTGTTCAACCAGCGTATCAACCAGCTGTTGCTGATCGTGGCTCAGGTGACGCCCGGCGGGCAGGGTCGCCAGCAGAATACCGTACTGGGTATGGCTGTCCGTTAGCCGCCATTTCAGCGTCGTGCCGCCAGTGGTCGACGGCGGCAGGCCGCGAGGGCATAAATGACAGCCTTTATCATCACAGGACATGTCGGACTGACAGGTAAACTCCTGATGATTATCTTCATCTTCCACGTCGTAAACGCGCAGTTCCAGGTCATGCAGCAGGGTCAGATTTTGCAGGCCATTCAGCACCGGGGAGAGGCGTTCACAGAGCGGCACCTGCATGTGCAGCCGGCGGTTGGCCTGCCACAGGAAAGAGAGGATTTCGTTTTTCTGCTCCAGCCCGGCCGTTTTTTCCTGTACGCGCTGCTCAAGCACCGCGTAGCTTTCGGACAGCTCTGCCGACATGGTGTTGAGCGCCTGGCCGAGCATCGCCATTTCGTTGCGTCCGCTGATGTGCGTGCGCTGGGTAAAATCCCGGGCGGTAACCGCCCGGGCCATGGCCAGCAGCTGTTTCCACGGATTCAGCAGCCGCGCGCGAAGCCAGATAATGGTGAAGATCAGCAGCAGGCCCATAAACAGCGCCATGGCACGGTGTACCATCACCACCCGATCGATGCGTAATTCAGTGGTTTGGTCAAAAGAGGAGACCAGGGCATCAATGCGTGAGACAAAACCCGCCACGTCCTGCGCGACCGTCTCCGGGCTTTGCGCCTGTTTCAGTCCGGGTTCCAGTTGGGTGTGCCAGTAGCCCTGAAGGGCTTTAAGCTGGGATTGCTGACCGGCGCGGATGGCTGCATTTTCCAGTTCAGGGCTGAAAGCCGTGCGCTCCATTTCATCAATGAGAGGCTGGTCGTCCTGCGTCAGAGGCACCGACGCCAGCAGACGGTAACTCTGCATGCGTAGCGAGCCTGCCCCATTGATGGCATGCGCATTACCCTGTACCCCTTGTACCAGCCAGCCGGAAATCGCCATGCCGGTTACGCCGAGTGCGGTGGACAGCAAAACGATCAGGGCTAACTGATTGACGAGTGTCAGCGGTGATAAACATCTTTTTAACATAGAGTTGCCGGGCTCCTGACGTGGCCTGCTTGCAGGAATGGCGCTATTCTGGTGCATACCCTGGAGTATACCCATACCTATAAATGATTACTCCTAAATTGCCAGTGGAGTATGCATCTGAGGGTAGGGGGAGCAGGGACGCGTCAGCGCCGTGAAAAACAACGTCTTTTTGACCTGATTTGCCTACTCACTAAGGATAAGACCTTTTTTCGTGCCGCAAATCCTCGCACTTTTCCTTTGATTTATATCAACTTACCGCCGCCCTAAAACCCTAATGTTTGCAGCATCATTCGAGAATCAGAGGTGTCTATGAGTCACTCATCCGCTCCCGAAAGGGAAAATGGTGCCGTTATTACAGACTGGCGTCCAGAGGACCCGGCGTTCTGGCAACAGCGCGGCCATCGTGTAGCAAGCCGGAATCTGTGGATTTCCGTTCCGTGTCTGTTATTAGCGTTTTGCGTATGGATGTTGTTTAGTGCAGTGGCGGTAAATCTGCCAAAAGTTGGGTTTACGTTCACAACCGATCAGCTGTTTATGCTGACCGCGTTGCCGTCACTGTCTGGCGCGCTGCTGCGCGTTCCTTACGCCTTTATGGTGCCGGTCTTTGGTGGCCGTCGCTGGACGGCATTCAGTACCGGGATCATGATCGTGCCTTGCGTGTGGCTCGGCTTCGCGGTGCAGGATACGTCCACGCCGTTTAGCGTGTTCGTGATCATCTCCCTGCTGTGCGGTTTTGCGGGTGCGAACTTCGCCTCCAGTATGGCGAACATCAGCTTCTTCTTCCCGAAAGCGAAACAGGGTGGCGCGCTGGGCATTAACGGTGGTCTGGGCAACATGGGCGTGAGCGTGATGCAGCTGATCGCGCCGCTGGCGATCTCGGTTTCCATTTTTGCTGCCTTTGGTGGCGGTGGCGTTGAACAGGCGGATGGTTCTTCCCTCTACCTGCAGAACGCCGCCTGGATTTGGGTGCCGCTCCTGGTGGTCTTCACCCTGGCAGCGTGGTTCTTTATGAACGATCTGTCTGCGTCGAAGGCGTCACTGAGTGAACAGCTGCCGGTGCTGAAACGTGGACACCTTTGGGTGATGGCGCTGCTGTATCTGGCCACCTTCGGGTCGTTTATCGGTTTCTCTGCCGGTTTCGCCATGCTGTCGAAAACCCAGTTCCCGGACGTGCAGATCCTGCAATTCGCCTTCTTTGGTCCATTTATTGGCGCGCTGGCTCGCTCACTGGGCGGCATGGTTTCTGACCGTCTGGGCGGTACCCGCGTGACGCTGGTGAACTTTGTCGTGATGGCGGTCTTCTGTGCGTTGCTGTTCCTGACGCTGCCAGCGGACGGACAGGGCGGAAACTTCATCGCCTTCTTCGCCGTGTTTATGGTGCTGTTCCTGACGGCCGGTTTGGGGAGTGCGTCCACCTTCCAGATGATCTCCGTGATCTTCCGTAAGCTGACGATGGATCGGGTGAAAGCGCAGGGTGGAAGCGAAGAGCAGGCGATGCGTGAAGCGGCGACGGATACCGCTGCTGCGCTGGGCTTTATCTCTGCCATCGGTGCCATTGGCGGCTTCTTTATCCCGAAAGCGTTCGGTATTTCGCTTGACCTGACCGGTTCCCCGGCGGGTGCGATGAAAGTGTTCCTTGTGTTCTATATCGCCTGCGTTGTGATTACGTGGCTGGTATATGGCCGTAATACCAAGAAAAATAAGTAAGTGTGATTATCCGTTTGCGCGGCCTTGGGGCCGCGTTTTTTTTGATCTGGAAGTAGTTACAACATACTGGTGGGTTTGCACAGAAGCGCGCCGGTAACACTGTGATCGCCGTCGCCTTGCAGGGAGGTCTACCCCTTAATACCTGAGATGTTAAATTTTGCCGGGGTTATTGTACGATGAAATGAAAATATCATTAAAAATCATATTATTATGAATTTTTAAAATCTACCGCTTTGGTGGTATTTGGCCTAACCCCACCCCTGAAAGTCCCTCGTCGCCTTGATCGTTATCAATTCTCCTCCTCTTTCAGAGCGTTACCTTCGCTGCAAATCAGCAATGTCGATTTAGAGAGCCACAGGCTCCACACAGGAGATACCCGATGAGCAAATTTTTGGACCGGTTTCGCTACTTCAAACAGAAGGGTGAAACTTTTGCCGATGGGCACGGCCAGGTTCTGGATACCAACCGGGACTGGGAGGACGGTTACCGTCAACGCTGGCAGCATGACAAAGTTGTCCGTTCTACCCACGGCGTAAACTGCACTGGCTCATGTAGCTGGAAGATTTTCGTTAAAAACGGTCTGGTGACCTGGGAAATGCAGCAGACCGACTATCCGCGCACCCGCCCGGATATGCCGAACCACGAACCGCGCGGCTGCCCGCGTGGCGCCAGCTACTCCTGGTATCTCTATAGCGCTAACCGTCTGAAATACCCGCTGATGCGTAAGCGTCTGATGAAAATGTGGCGTGAAGCGAAAGTGCAGCACAGCGATCCGGTTGATGCCTGGGCGTCCATCATCGAAGATGCGGATAAAGCGAAAAGCTTTAAGCAGGCTCGCGGCCGCGGTGGCTTTGTTCGTTCCTCCTGGAAAGAGGTAAACGAGCTGATTGCCGCCTCTAACGTCTACACTGTCAAAACCTACGGCCCTGACCGCGTGGCAGGCTTCTCGCCGATCCCGGCGATGTCGATGGTCTCTTACGCCTCCGGTGCGCGCTATCTGTCACTGATCGGCGGCACCTGTCTGAGCTTCTACGACTGGTACTGCGACCTGCCGCCTGCGTCTCCGCAGACATGGGGCGAGCAAACCGACGTGCCGGAATCTGCTGACTGGTACAACTCAAGCTACCTCATCGCCTGGGGCTCTAACGTTCCGCAGACCCGTACCCCGGACGCGCACTTCTTTACCGAAGTCCGCTACAAAGGGACCAAAACCGTTGCGATCACCCCGGACTACGCGGAAATTGCTAAACTGTGTGACCTGTGGCTGGCACCGAAACAGGGTACCGACGCCGCGATGGCGATGGCGATGGGCCACGTTATGCTGCGCGAATTCCACCTCGATAAACCAAGCCAGTATTTCACCGACTATGTACGTCGCTACACCGACATGCCGATGCTGGTGATGCTGGAAGAGCGTGACGGTTACTACGCCGCTGGCCGTACGCTGCGCGCCGCCGATCTGGTGGACGCGCTGGGCCAGGAAAATAACCCTGAATGGAAAACCGTTGCGTATAACAGCAACGGCGAGCTGGTGGCACCTAACGGCTCTATCGGCTTCCGCTGGGGTGAGAAGGGCAAGTGGAACCTCGAACAGCGTAACGGTACCACCGGTGAAGAGACGGAACTGCGTCTCAGCATGCTGGGCAGCCAGGACGAGATCGCCGAGGTCGGCTTCCCGTACTTTGGAGGCGAAGGATCAGAGCACTTCAACAAGGTTGAACTGAAAAATGTTCTGATGCATAAACTGCCGGTTAAACGCCTGCAGCTGGCTGATGGCTCAACGGCGCTCGTCACTACCGTTTACGATTTGACCATGGCGAACTACGGTCTGGAACGGGGTCTGAATGATGAAAACTGCGCAACCAGCTATGACGACGTAAAAGCCTACACCCCGGCATGGGCGGAGCAGATCACCGGCGTTCCTCGCGCACAGATTACCCGTATCGCCCGCGAATTTGCAGAAAACGCGGATAAGACGCACGGTCGCTCAATGATCATCGTCGGCGCGGGTCTGAACCACTGGTATCACCTCGATATGAACTATCGTGGCCTGATCAACATGCTGATCTTCTGCGGCTGTGTCGGTCAGAGCGGCGGCGGTTGGGCCCACTATGTAGGTCAGGAAAAATTGCGTCCGCAGACCGGCTGGCAGCCGCTGGCGTTTGCCCTTGACTGGCAGCGTCCTGCACGTCACATGAACAGTACCTCGTACTTCTATAACCACTCCAGCCAGTGGCGCTACGAGACGGTTACCGCGCAGGAATTGCTGTCGCCAATGGCGGATAAATCCCGCTACAGCGGCCACCTGATTGACTTCAACGTCCGTGCTGAGCGCATGGGCTGGCTGCCGTCTGCGCCGCAGCTGGGTACTAACCCGCTGCGCATCGCGGAAGAGGCGAAAAAAGCGGGAATGTCACCGGTGGATTACACCGTTAAGTCCCTGAAAGACGGCTCAATCCGTTTCGCGGCTGAACAGCCAGAGAACGGCAAAAACCATCCGCGTAACCTGTTCATCTGGCGCTCCAACCTGCTGGGCTCGTCCGGTAAAGGTCATGAGTACATGCTGAAATACCTGCTCGGTACCGAGAACGGTATCCAGGGGAAAGATCTCGGCAAGCAGGGCGGCGTGAAGCCGGAAGAGGTGGAATGGAAAGACAACGGTCTGGACGGCAAGCTGGATCTGGTGGTGACCCTCGACTTCCGTCTGTCCAGTACCTGCCTGTATTCCGATATCGTGCTGCCAACCGCGACCTGGTACGAAAAAGACGACATGAATACCTCGGATATGCATCCGTTTATTCATCCACTGTCTGCCGCGGTTGACCCGGCGTGGGAGTCGAAAAGCGACTGGGATATCTACAAAGATATCGCGAAGAAATTCTCTGAAGTGTGCGTCGGGCATCTGGGCAAAGAGACCGACGTGGTGACGCTGCCAATCCAGCACGACTCTGCGGCCGAGCTGGCGCAGCCGCTGGACGTCAAAGACTGGAAAAAAGGCGAATGTGACCTGATCCCGGGCGTGACCGCGCCGCACATCATTCCGGTGGAGCGTGATTACCCGGCGACGTACGAGCGATTTACCTCTATCGGTCCGCTGATGGAGAAAATCGGTAACGGCGGGAAAGGGATTGCCTGGAATACCCAGAGCGAAATGGATCTGCTGCGTAAGCTCAATTACACCAAAGCGGACGGCCCGGCGAAAGGCCAGCCAATGCTGAACACGGCGATTGATGCCGCAGAGATGATCCTGACCCTGGCGCCGGAAACCAACGGCCACGTGGCGGTGAAGGCGTGGGCAGCGCTGAGCGAGTTTACCGGTCGTGACCACACGCATCTGGCAACGAATAAAGAGGAAGAGAAAATCCGCTTCCGCGATATTCAGGCCCAGCCGCGCAAGATTATCTCCAGCCCGACCTGGTCAGGACTTGAAGATGAGCATGTCTCCTATAACGCCGGTTACACCAACGTTCACGAGCTGATCCCATGGCGCACGCTGTCCGGTCGTCAGTCCCTGTATCAGGATCACCAGTGGATGCGTGACTTCGGTGAAAGCCTGCTGGTGTACCGTCCGCCAATCGACACCCGCTCCGTAACCGCAGTTATGGGCGCGAAATCCAACGGTAACCCTGAAAAGGCGCTGAACTTCCTGACGCCGCACCAGAAGTGGGGGATCCACTCGACCTATAGCGACAACCTGCTGATGCTGACGCTTTCGCGCGGCGGTCCGATTGTCTGGATGAGCGAGACGGATGCCAAAGATCTGGGTATTGAAGATAACGACTGGATCGAGGTGTTTAACAGCAACGGTGCCCTGACGGCGCGTGCGGTGGTGAGCCAGCGCGTACCGGCCGGGATGACCATGATGTACCACGCGCAGGAACGTATCGTTAACCTGCCGGGGTCAGAAATCACCGAACAGCGCGGCGGGATCCACAACTCCGTGACCCGTATTACGCCGAAGCCGACCCATATGATCGGGGGCTATGCGCAGCTGGCCTACGGCTTTAACTACTACGGCACCGTAGGATCGAACCGCGATGAGTTCGTGGTGGTACGTAAGATGAAGAACATTAACTGGTTAGACGGCGAAGGTAATGACCAGGTACAGGAGAGCGTAAAATGAAAATTCGTTCACAAGTCGGCATGGTGCTGAATCTGGATAAATGCATCGGCTGTCACACCTGCTCGGTCACCTGTAAAAACGTCTGGACCAGCCGTGAAGGTATGGAGTACGCCTGGTTCAACAACGTGGAAAGCAAGCCGGGTACCGGCTTCCCGACCGACTGGGAAAACCAGGAGAAGTGGAAGGGCGGTTGGATCCGTAAAATCAACGGCAAGCTGCAGCCGCGCATGGGTAACCGCGCGATGCTTCTGGGGAAAATCTTCGCTAACCCGCATCTGCCGGGCATTGAGGATTACTACGAGCCGTTTGACTATGACTACCAGAACCTGCACAACGCGCCGGAAAGCAAACACCAGCCGATCGCGCGTCCTCGCTCGCTGATCACCGGCAAGCGCATGGACAAAATTACCAGCGGTCCAAACTGGGAGGAGATTCTGGGCGGCGAGTTCGAAAAACGCGCCAAAGACCAGAACTTCGAGAACATGCAGAAGGCGATGTACGGCCAGTTCGAAAACACCTTCATGATGTATCTGCCGCGCCTTTGCGAGCACTGCCTGAACCCGGCATGCGTGGCGACCTGCCCAAGCGGCGCCATCTACAAGCGTGAAGAGGACGGCATCGTCCTGATCGACCAGGACAAATGCCGCGGCTGGCGTATGTGCATCACCGGCTGCCCGTACAAAAAAATCTACTTCAACTGGAAGAGCGGGAAATCAGAGAAGTGCATCTTCTGCTACCCGCGTATCGAAGCAGGTCAGCCAACCGTCTGCTCCGAAAGCTGCGTAGGCCGTATCCGCTACCTCGGCGTGCTGCTGTATGACGCAGACGCGATTGAAAATGCCGCGAGTACCGAGAACGAGAAAGATCTGTATCAGCGTCAGCTTGACGTGTTCCTTGACCCGAACGATCCGAAAGTCATTGAGCAGGCGCTGAAGGACGGTATTCCACAGAGCGTTATCGACGCGGCGCAACAGTCGCCGGTGTATAAAATGGCGATGGACTGGAAGCTGGCTCTGCCGCTTCATCCGGAATACCGCACGCTGCCGATGGTCTGGTACGTGCCGCCGCTGTCGCCAATCCAGTCTGCTGCCGATGCAGGCGAGCTGGGCAGCAACGGCATTCTGCCGGACGTCGAGAGCCTGCGTATCCCGGTTCAGTATCTGGCAAACCTGCTGACCGCAGGGGATACCCAGCCGGTACTGCTGGCGCTGAAACGTATGCTGGCGATGCGTCACTTTAAGCGTGCGGAAACCGTTGATGGCGTTAACGATACCCGCGCGCTGGACGAGGTCGGTCTGACTGAAGCACAGGCCCAGGAGATGTACCGCTACCTGGCAATTGCCAACTATGAAGACCGTTTCGTGGTGCCGAGCAGCCACCGTGAACTGGCTCGCGAGGCCTTCCCGGAGAAAAATGGCTGTGGCTTTAGTTTTGGCGACGGTTGCCATGGGGCAGACAGCAAATTCAACCTGTTTAACAGCCGCCGCATCGACGCCATGGATGTGACCAGCAAAACGGAGCCGCACCAATGATTGAACTCGTCATTGTTTCGCGTCTGCTCGAGTATCCGGATGCTGCGCTTGCGCAGCATCAGCAGGAGCTTTTTGATGCACTCGCGTCATCTGAAAACCTGGATAAAGAGGATGCCCAGACGCTGGGCGTTTTCCTCCGCGACCTGTTAGCGCGCGATCTGCTCGACGCGCAGGCGGACTACAGCCAGCTGTTTGACCGTGGCCGTGCAACGTCGTTACTGCTGTTCGAACACGTTCATGGTGAATCCCGCGACCGGGGTCAGGCGATGGTGGACCTGATGGCTCAGTACGAGCAGCACGGCCTGATGCTCGACAGCCGCGAGCTGCCGGACCATCTGCCGCTGTACCTGGAGTATCTGGCTCAACTGCCGAAAGACGAGGCGCTGGGCGGTCTGCAGGACATCGCGCCGATCCTGGCGTTGCTCAGCGCGCGTCTTCAGCAGCGTGAGAGCCGCTATGCGGTGCTGTTCGACCTGCTGATGAAGCTGGCAAACGCCGCTGTCGACAGTGAAAAAGTGGCGGAGAAAATCGCGGATGAAGCCCGCGATGATACCCCGCAAGCGCTGGATGCGGTCTGGGAGGAAGAGCAGGTGAAATTCTTTGCTGACCAGAGCTGCGGCGAGTCTGAAATCTCCGCTCACCAGCGTCGTTTTGCCGGGGCGGTCGCTCCGCAATATTTGGATATCTCTAACGGAGGACGGCACTAATGCACTTCCTGAATATGTTCTTCTTTGACATTTACCCGTATATCGCGGGCACCGTGTTCCTGGTGGGAAGCTGGCTGCGTTATGACTACGGCCAGTACACCTGGCGTGCTGCCTCCAGCCAGATGCTGGATCGTAAGGGGATGCACGTCGCGTCTAACCTGTTTCATATCGGGATCCTCGGGATTTTTGCCGGGCACTTCCTCGGGATGCTGACCCCGCACTGGATGTACGAAGCGTGGCTGCCGATTGAGGTGAAACAGAAGATGGCGATGATCGCGGGCGGTGCCTGCGGCGTGATGACCCTCGTCGGGGGCCTGCTGTTGCTGAAACGTCGTCTGTTCAGCCCGCGTGTGCGGGCAACGACCACCGCGGCGGACATCCTGATCCTTTCCCTGCTGGTGGTGCAATGCGCGCTGGGTCTGCTGACCATTCCGTTCTCGGCGCAGCATATGGACGGCAGTGAAATGATGAAGCTGGTCGGCTGGGCGCAGTCCGTGGTGACTTTCCACGGTGGCGCGTCCGAACACCTGGATGGCGTGGCGTTTATCTTCCGCGTTCACCTGGTGCTGGGGATGACGCTGTTTGTGCTTTTCCCGTTCTCCCGTCTGGTACACATCTGGAGCGCGCCGGTGGAGTACCTGACGCGCAAGTATCAGATTGTGCGTGCCCGTCGCTAATTCACCGTTTTAATACCAACCCCGCACTCGCGGGGTTTTTTTTCGCCCCAGCCCAGGTTGTTGCCCGCTGCGGCAAACAGGATTAACGCGCCACCCGCCAGCTGCGTCAGGTTCAATGCGTGTCCGAACACCAGATTATCTACAATAATTGCCACCACCGGATAGATAAACGACAGGGAGCCGGTCACCGGCGTTGGCAGTTTCTGGATCGCGCTATACAGCAGTTGATACATAATACCGGTATGG
This sequence comes from Enterobacter cloacae complex sp. IR5458, assembly GCF_049238025.1. NCBI lineage: Bacteria > Pseudomonadati > Pseudomonadota > Gammaproteobacteria > Enterobacterales > Enterobacteriaceae > Enterobacter > Enterobacter cloacae complex sp. IR5458. Next base: position 49,673 of record NZ_JBMKIF010000023.1, on the reverse strand, counting down.
ACGATGCCCAGCGTCAGCAAGATCGGCCAGGGAAAATCACCGGAGAGCGACGGCTGGCTGGCAAAAGGCAGCAGCATCACCACGCCGGTCAGCACCTGGATAAAAGCGATATGCTGTGGGGCGATTGTTTTGAGTTTGCGCGCAATGATTGCCGTCAGCGCATAGAAGAAGGCCGCGGCCATGGCCAGACCAACCCCTGCGAGCCATTTACTGTTATGGGCTCCGGTCAGCTCGCTGGAGAGCAATATCACCACTCCGCCAAAGGCGAGGAACAGCCAGCCCCATTTTACCAGGCTGACGCGCTCACCTAAAAACATCCCCATCAATACCAGCATAAACGGCTGGGTGTTATATACCACGGTAGACAGGCCAATAGAGATACGTTCGTAAGCGGCGAAAAGCAGTAGCCAGTTCACAACTAATGCCACACCCCCGAGAATCGCCAGCATCAGCGTGGTGCGGCTGAGGGGACTAAAGGGCTTTTGACTGACCCGGATAAAAATAAAAAGTGTTATGGCCCCAATAAGACAGCGCCAGAAGACCACTTCCGTGACGGGCAGACCGGAGAGTAAAACAAACGCACCGATAGAGCCGGAAATTAACATCGCCAGGCTCATTTGCCAGACGCCTTTATGGAAATCACGCATTATCCACCTCCTGATTTAATGACCTTATTGTCGAAAATCGCTGTCGGGTTTTACAGGGGTGATATAAGGTGAAAGAGAGTGATGACTTTTTAAAATGAGGCAAAATCGATGGAAAACCTTCTCGATGAGATCGACAGACACATATTAACCTGCCTGGTTGAAGATGCGCGCATGTCGCTGAAGGTGCTCAGTGGCCGTATCGGTTTGACCTCACCCAGCACGGCGGAACGGCTGAAAAGGCTGGAAGAACGCGGTGTGATTCAGGGATATCGTGCGCGGGTGAATCTGGCGGCGTTGGGATATACGCTGCAGGCGCTGGTGCGCGTGCGGCCGCTGCCTGGGTTGCTGCATAAAGTGGATAAGTACATTCAGGCGATGCCGGAGTGTATTGAGAGCGACAAAGTGACCGGGGAAGATTGCTTCGTGATCAGGCTGGTGGTGCGCTCGATAGAGCAACTGGATGTGTTGCTGGACGGGCTGGCGGAACATGCGCAGTGTAATACGTCGATTGTGAAGAGTTCGCCGGTGAAGCGACGATTACCACCGATGTAGCTGCCTGTCGCCGGGTGGCGGCTGCGCCTTACCCGGCCTACAACGGCTTAGTCGAAGCTTCTCATCCTTCCCCATAACGGAAATGCATGAGGTCGAGTGCGAGCAGATAATTCAGAGGTGTTTGGAAATGATGGTGGTGGGGGAAGGATTCGAACCTTCGAAGTCGATGACGGCAGATTTACAGTCTGCTCCCTTTGGCCGCTCGGGAACCCCACCAGGGGTAATTCACATTTTGAGGTAATGCTGAGAGATGGTGGTGGGGGAAGGATTCGAACCTTCGAAGTCGATGACGGCAGATTTACAGTCTGCTCCCTTTGGCCGCTCGGGAACCCCACCACGGGGTAATGCTATTTACTGGCCCGCTTCCTGCTGGAAGCGGGGCGCATCATATCAAATGACACGCCCCTGTAAAGCGTTACCACAATAAAAATAAACTGGTTGCCTGATTTTTACGCGCAAAGCTGGAAAGCTAACCAGTTCATTTCATTGTCGATTAAAGAATAATCGTTCTGTTACCGTAGACAAAGACACGCTGTGCCAGCACCTGATACAGCGCACGGCTTAACACATTCTTCTCAACGTCGCGGCCTGCGCGCATCATGTCTTCAGCCGTGTAGGTGTGATCCACGTGAATGACGTCCTGCATGATGATTGGGCCTTCGTCCAGATTGTCATTCACGTAGTGCGCGGTCGCGCCGATGATCTTCACGCCGCGCTCGTACGCCTGATGGTAAGGGCGGGCACCAATGAAGGCTGGCAGGAATGAGTGGTGAATGTTGATGATCTTGTTCGGGAAACGCGCCACGAAAGAGGGCGTCAGCACGCGCATATATTTCGCCAGCACCACGTAGTCCGGATTATGCGCTTCAATGGCTTCAGCCATCAGGTTGTCATGCTCTTCACGGGTATGGCCTTCATGGCTCACCAGTTCAAACGGAATATCAAACCGTTCAACCAGCGTACGCAGGGTCTCGTGGTTGCCGATAACCGCGGCGATTTCAACATCCAGACCGCCGTAATTGGCTTTCATTAACAGATCGCCCAGGCAGTGAGCTTCTTTCGTCACCAGAATTACAACGCGGCGACGGCCCGCTGGATTCAGCTCACGCACTGAACCTTCCGGCAGCGCGCTGTCCAGATCGGCAAGCAGGGTGGTGTCGTTGAAAATACCTTCCAGTTCGGTTCGCATGAAGAAACGACCGGTACGGTGGTCAACGAACTCGTTGTTCTGCACGATATTCAGTTCATGTTTGTAGCAAATGTTGGTAATTCGTGCGATCAGCCCTTTTTGATCGGGACAGATAGTGCGCAGAACTTTACGTTGTAATGATTGCATCGCCGGGAAATCCTGTTTGTATTTGCGAAGTCTGGGTTGTCAGGCGTTACTGCCCGCAACACTTTTTAAATTTTTTACCTGAACCACAAGGGCAGGGATCGTTACGACCAAACTGTGGGCGCGTACCGTCAATATAATACCATTGCCCGCTTTCCTTTAAGAACCGGGAACGCTCGATAATGGCGCCAGGTTTATTGTTCTCGGTAAAGCGGGCGACAAAGCTGACAAAGCCTTCGTCGTCGTGACTGCCGGGTGACGATTCAAAGACGGTAAGTCCTAGCCATTGGGTATGCGTAAACCCGGCTTCGATCTCTTGTCTGAAGTCGGCGGCGTGGCAGGATGGGTGCCAGGTTTTTATCAGGTAGTCTGCGTCTTTGATCACAAAAGCAGTATACCGTGAACGCATGAGGTGTGACGGGTCCGGTGCAACCTGATTGCCAGAAAGATATCGCTGGCAACATAGGCTATACTCCAGAGCGCTACCACAGGGGCAGAGTTGAGACACGATTCTCTTCCTGGAATAAAAAATAAGGGCGTTAAACGCCTCGGGTAGCACTATGTTAACTGAGCTGTTGCGTTGACGCTATGTCAGGAATCCAGGGGAAGTAAAACAGGGCTAATGAGAAAGGTTAAAATTGGACTGGCGCTGGGCTCAGGTGCAGCCCGGGGATGGTCCCACATCGGCGTGATTAATGCCTTAAACAAGATGGGCGTTGACGTCGATATCGTTGCGGGATGTTCCATAGGATCGCTTGTCGGCTCCGCGTATGCGTGCGGCAAACTCCCGGAACTCGAAACCTGGGTACGTTCCTTCAGCTACTGGGACGTGCTTCGCCTGATGGATCTCTCCTGGCAACGCGGTGGACTGTTGCGCGGCGAACGCGTCTTTAACCAGTTCCGCCAGGTTATGCCTCTTCAGGACTTCACGGATTGTCAGATGCCTTTCGGTGCCGTCGCGACGAATCTCAGCACCGGACGCGAACTCTGGCTGACCGAAGGAGATATTCACCTTGCGGTGCGTGCCTCATGCAGCATTCCCGGGCTTATGGCACCTGTCCCCCATAACGGTTATTGGCTTGTCGACGGTGGCGTCGTTAATCCTGTTCCCATCTCTCTGACGCGTGCCATGGGGGCCGATATCGTTATTGCCGTGGATTTGCAGCACGATGCTCACCTGATGCAGCAAGACCTTTTGCCGGTCAATCTCCAGAGCGAAGATGCCGAAGGCGAAAAGCTTGCCTGGCACGCGCGTTTGCGTGGAAGGATTGGGCGTCTGGCCGCACGACGCTCGGTCGCCGCACCGACGGCGATGGAAATCATGACCACCTCTATTCAGGTTCTTGAGAATCGCCTTAAACGTAACCGTATGGCTGGCGATCCTCCGGATATTCTTATTCAGCCATACTGTCCACAAATCTCTACCCTTGATTTCCATCGGGCTGAGGCCGCCATCGCAGCGGGCTCATTAGCCGTCGAAAAGAAAATAGACGAGTTGCTGCCTTTTGTGCGAACAGCACGTTAAGCACCTTTTTTTGACTACTTCAGCAAAATCTGACAGGCGATAGTACCGATAGCATGCCACTATTTAGTAACTATCAGCCAGGGGAGGAACCATGACGCAGCCATTGGCCGGAAAACACATTTTGATTGTTGAAGACGAGCCCGTTTTCCGATCGCTACTGGATTCATGGTTATCCTCACTGGGCGCAAACACGTTACTGGCTGAAGATGGCATCGACGCGCTGGAAAAAATGACCAGCATTGCGCCCGATCTGATGATTTGCGATATCGCGATGCCGCGCATGAACGGACTGAAACTGGTTGAACATCTGCGTAACGAGGGTGACCAGATGCCCATTCTGGTGATCTCTGCGACAGAAAATATGGCGGATATCGCCAAAGCATTGCGCCTTGGCGTCCAGGATATCCTGCTTAAACCCGTTAAAGATCTGAACCGGTTACGTGAAACGGTATTAGCGTGCCTCTATCCGAATATGTTTAATTCCCGCGTTGAGGAAGAGGAACGTCTTTTCCAGGACTGGGACGCGCTGGTAAGTGATCCGCCTGCGGCAGCCAAACTGTTGCAAGAACTTCAGCCACCCGTTCAGCAGACTATTTCACACTGCCGCGTAAATTATCGCCAGCTGGTGGCGGCTGACCAGCCTGGGCTGGTGCTGGATATTGCGCCACTGTCTGACTCTGATCTCGCGTTTTATTCTCTGGACGTAACCCGTGCAGGGGATAATGGCGTATTAGCCGCGTTGTTACTTCGTGCGCTATTTAACTGTTTATTGCAGGAACAGTTATCGCATCAGGGACAACGGCTTCCTGAGTTAGGCAGTTTACTCAAACAGGTAAACCAGCTTTTTCGTCAGGCCAATTTACCGGGACAGTTCCCGCTGCTGGTGGGTTATTACCATAGCGGTTTAAAAAATCTTATCCTCGTTTCAGCAGGTCTGAATGCGTCACTGAATACGGGCGAACACCATATTCAGGTGAGTAACGGTGTACCGCTTGGAACACTGGGTACGGCGTATCTTAATCAAATTAGCCACCGTTGTTCCTCATGGCAGTGTCAAATTTGGGGGGCTGGGGGAAGACTACGCTTAATGTTGTCCACGGAATAAGCAACTGGAGCGTAATTTTAAGATTGCTTTACCTGTGTTTTCTTGGGAGTGCTACTATCGCAGCCCAGAATCATGCGTATTTGTCCTAATTGATCGGCAACGCGTTCTTTTCAGACCCGGACTGCAGGGCGAGGCTGATATACTCAACGCGTTATTTATTGCATAAAAGTTCAAAACTTGAACAGCTCAGGAGAATTTGAATGGCTGCCCTAAATTCGAAAGTCAGAAAGGCCGTCATCCCGGTAGCGGGATTGGGGACCAGGATGTTACCAGCAACTAAGGCGATTCCTAAAGAGATGTTGCCTCTGGTTGATAAGCCATTAATTCAGTATGTCGTCAATGAGTGTATCGCAGCCGGCATCACTGAAATTGTGCTGGTTACGCATTCATCAAAAAACTCTATCGAAAACCACTTCGATACAAGTTTTGAACTCGAAGCCATGCTGGAAAAACGTGTTAAGCGCCAGCTGTTAGAAGAAGTTCAGTCTATTTGCCCTCCGCACGTCACTATTATGCAGGTGCGTCAGGGGCTGGCTAAAGGCCTGGGTCACGCGGTGATGTGTGCACACCCGGTTGTCGGTGACGAGCCGGTAGCGGTTATTCTGCCTGACGTTATTCTGGATGAATACGAATCCGATCTTTCCCAGGACAACCTGGCAGAGATGATCAAGCGTTTCGATGAAACGGGTAGCAGCCAGATCATGGTTGAGCCTGTTGATGACGTGACGGCTTACGGCGTGGTTGACTGCAAAGGCGTTAACCTTGAACCAGGCGAAAGCGTACCCATGGTTGGCGTTGTAGAGAAGCCTAAAGCCGACGTAGCGCCTTCTAATCTGGCGGTTGTGGGTCGCTATGTCCTGAGTGCTGAAATCTGGCCTCTGCTGGCGAAAACGCCTCCAGGCGCAGGGGATGAAATCCAGCTGACCGATGCTATCGATATGCTGATCGAGAAAGAGACCGTTGAGGCTTACCATATGAAAGGTAAGAGCCATGACTGCGGTAATAAGCTCGGTTATATGCAGGCTTTCGTTGAATATGGCATTCGCCACAATTCACTGGGTGAAGAATTTAAAGCCTGGCTCAATGAGAGTATGGGTATTAAGAAATAACCCCCCGGTGTAAATGTCTGAAACCGGTGTGGCGTTGCCCACCGGTTTTTTTATGCCCATAAAACGCCCCGGGGTGCCTGATTGTAAGCATAGCTATATCGATGAATAACGCTTTATGACGTTGTGTAAGAGGATGTTTGCAATAAATTGCGGCCAAAAAAAATCCCGCCAGAAGCGGGATTTTTCTGAATTCGGCGTGATTAATCCTTGATCAGGAAGTCATCAAGCTGTTTACCTTGCTCATCCATAGCTTTCTTGATTACAGCAGGAGTGCGGCCCTGGCCAGTCCAGGTTTTAGTTTCGCCGTTCTCATCAACGTAGCTATATTTAGCAGGACGCGCAGCGCGTTTTGCTTTGGTACCGGTTTTAGCTGCAGCCATGCTGTTCAGCAATTCATTTGGATCGATACCATCAGCAATCAGCATTTCACGATATTGCTGCAGTTTACGAGTACGCTCTTCGATTTCAGCAGCAGCAGCGCTTTCTTCTTCGCGACGTTCATTAACTACAACTTCTAATTTTTCCAGCATTTCTTCGAGCGTTTCAAGGGTACATTCTCTTGCCTGCGCACGAAGAGTACGGATGTTGTTCAGAATTTTAAGTGCTTCGCTCATTGTAGTAATCTCAAACTTATAATGGGGGGTGGTTTGTTGTCCTAATAATAGAGCCATAAATTCAGTTGTGCAATAGCCAGGAATGTAAGGAATTCAAAAAATACTAAATAAAGCCGCTATTATTAATTACGCTAACTTAAATTTCCTCTTCGACTGTGTGTCGCTTGTTATCACGTTAACCTGCTTAACCCCGCCGATTGCATCTTTTTTTTGTGACATTTACCGCAGGAATTATAGTTTCGGCGGATAAATATCAGCCTTTTGTATTAGTTCCAGGCTGGGGTGTTAAGGCAGGAATAGTTAATAAATAGTGAATTTTAATGAACGCTGATGCCACTATAAAAAGAAGTGTTATGTTTGGCTCACCCTATAACATATTCACAAATGAGCTTATCTTTACTCTCTGTTTTAACGGATTATTTTCGCCAGAAGTAGCTGTTTTACACCTTTCAGCAAGGCATCTTCTGTGCGGCCTGTCGCGGAAGACCAGACAAAATATGGTACAATGAATCATCGGTAATATTACACATTGATTAGGGTTTTACGGCCAATGGCACAGCTTTATTTCTACTATTCGGCAATGAATGCCGGCAAATCTACCGCACTGCTGCAATCCTCATACAATTACCAGGAACGAGGGATGCGTACCGTTGTTTATACCGCTGAAATCGACGACCGCTTCGGTGCCGGAAAGGTGAGTTCAAGAATAGGCCTGTCTTCACCAGCCAGATTGTTTAACCCGCAAACTGACCTGCTGAATGACATCCGCGCTGCGCATGCGTCAGAGCCTATTCATTGCGTTCTGGTTGATGAGAGCCAGTTCCTGACGCGTGAACAGGTTCATGCGCTCTCCGAAGTGGTGGATGAGCTGGATATTCCCGTTCTGTGCTACGGACTGCGTACGGACTTTCGCGGGGAGCTGTTTGCCGGGAGCCAGTATCTGCTCGCCTGGTCAGATAAGCTCGTGGAACTGAAAACCATCTGCTTCTGCGGACGTAAAGCCAGCATGGTGCTTCGACTCGATCAGGCCGGAAAACCTTATGCAGATGGGGAGCAGGTGGTGATAGGCGGCAATGAACGCTATGTCTCGGTCTGTCGTAAGCATTATAAAGAAGCGCTGTCAGTCGGCTCTCTGACGGCGATTCAGCACGACAACAGAAAATAACCTCTTTGGTATTCAGACATAAAAAAACCCGCCTGGAAGGCGGGTTTTTTTCATCAGGCTGTCAGTTAAGCGCTTTTCTTCGCTTTCTTGTCAGCTTTAATGACAGGTGCTTCTGTTTTCACAGCAGCAACGTCACCTTCTTTGAACTCACGACCGTAGTAGGTATCCAGCAGAATCTGTTTCAGCTCGGAGATCAGTGGGTAGCGCGGGTTAGCACCAGTACACTGGTCATCGAATGCATCTTCAGACAGCTTGTCTACGTGAGCGAGGAAGTCAGCTTCCTGAACGCCTGCTTCACGGATAGATTTAGGAATACCCAGTTCAGCTTTCAAGCTTTCCAGCCATGCCAGCAGTTTCTCAATCTTCGCAGCAGTGCGGTCGCCCGGTGCGCTCAGACCAAGGTGGTCAGCGATTTCAGCATAACGACGGCGCGCTTGCGGACGGTCGTACTGGCTGAAAGCCGTCTGCTTGGTTGGGTTGTCGTTGGCGTTATAACGGATAACGTTGCTGATCAACAGGGCGTTCGCCAGACCGTGAGGAATGTGGAACTGTGAACCCAGTTTGTGCGCCATAGAGTGGCAAACACCCAGGAAGGCGTTCGCAAACGCGATACCGGCGATAGTGGCTGCACTGTGGACACGTTCGCGCGCTACAGGGTTCTTAGAACCTTCGTTGTAAGACGCTGGCAGGTTTTCTTTCAGCAGTTTCAGTGCCTGCAGAGCCTGACCGTCAGAGAACTCAGATGCCAGAACAGAAACGTAAGCTTCCAGAGCGTGAGTCACGGCATCCAGACCACCGAAGGCACACAGTGATTTCGGCATTTCCATAACCAGGTTGGCATCAACGATAGCCATATCTGGGGTCAGGGCGTAGTCAGCCAGTGGGTATTTCTGACCGGTTGCATCGTCAGTTACTACTGCAAATGGCGTAACTTCTGAACCCGTACCGGAAGTGGTGGTGACGGCGATCATTTTCGCTTTCACGCCCATTTTCGGGAACTTGTAGATACGTTTACGGATGTCCATAAAGCGCAGCGCCAGTTCTTCGAAGTGGGTTTCTGGATGTTCGTACATAACCCACATAATTTTCGCGGCATCCATTGGGGAACCACCACCCAGAGCGATAATCACATCTGGTTTGAAGGAGTTCGCCAGTTCAGCACCTTTACGCACCACGCTCAGTGTTGGGTCAGCTTCAACTTCAAAGAACACTTCAGTTTCAACGCCAGACGCTTTCAGAACAGAGGTGATCTGGTCAGCGTAGCCGTTGTTGAACAGGAAACGGTCAGTCACGATGAGCGCACGCTTGTGGCCATCAGTAATCACTTCATCCAGCGCGATTGGCAGAGAGCCACGGCGGAAGTAGATAGATTTCGGAAGTTTGTGCCACAACATGTTTTCAGCTCGCTTAGCAACGGTTTTCTTGTTGATCAGGTGTTTCGGACCAACGTTTTCAGAGATGGAGTTACCACCCCAGGAACCACAACCCAGAGTCAGGGAAGGTGCGAGTTTGAAGTTGTACAGGTCACCGATACCACCCTGAGAAGCAGGGGTGTTAATCAGGATACGGGCAGTTTTCATCATCTGACCGAAATGAGCAACACGCTCAGGCTGGTTATCCTGGTCGGTGTACAGGCAAGAGGTGTGACCGATACCGCCCATGGCAACCAATTTCTCAGCTTTCTCTACCGCGTCTTCGAAATCTTTCGCACGGTACATGGCAAGCGTAGGAGACAGTTTTTCGTGAGCAAACGGCTCGCTTTCGTCGACAACTTTTACTTCACCGATCAGGATCTTGGTGGTTGCCGGAACGGTAAAGCCTGCGAGTTCAGCAATTTTATAGGCGGGTTGACCTACGATAGCGGCGTTCAGCGCGCCATTTTTCAGAATGATGTCCTGAACCGCTTTCAGCTCTTTACCCTGCAGCAGGTAGCCGCCGTGGCTGGCGAAACGCTCGCGTACTGCGTCGTATACGGAATCAACCACAACAACAGACTGTTCAGATGCACAGATAACGCCGTTATCGAAGGTTTTAGACATCAGTACGGAAGCAACGGCACGTTTGATATCAGCAGTTTCGTCGATAACAACAGGGGTGTTACCCGCGCCCACACCGATGGCAGGTTTACCGGAGCTGTATGCAGCTTTAACCATGCCAGGACCACCGGTCGCCAGGATCAGGTTAATGTCAGGATGGTGCATCAGTGCGTTGGACAGCTCAACGGAAGGTTGGTCGATCCAGCCAATCAGATCTTTTGGTGCGCCTGCGGCAATCGCAGCCTGCAGAACGATATCTGCTGCCTTGTTGGTCGCATCTTTTGCACGTGGATGTGGAGAGAAGATAATTGCGTTACGCGTCTTCAGGCTGATCAGAGATTTGAAGATAGCCGTTGAAGTTGGGTTAGTCGTTGGAACAATACCGCAGATAATACCGATAGGTTCAGCGATGGTGATCGTGCCGAAGGTGTCGTCTTCAGACAGCACGCCACAGGTTTTCTCATCTTTATAGGCGTTGTAGATATACTCTGAAGCAAAGTGGTTTTTGATCACTTTATCTTCAACGATACCCATGCCAGATTCGGCAACGGCCATTTTAGCGAGAGGGATTCGAGCATCTGCAGCAGCCAGAGCGGCAGCGCGGAAGATTTTATCAACCTGTTCTTGGGTGAAATTGGCATATTCACGCTGGGCTTTTTTAACGCGCTCGACGAGGGCGTTCAGTTCAGCGATATTAGTAACAGCCATAATGCTCTCCTGATAATGTTTAAACTCTTTTAGTAAACCAGCGCTCGATACGTCAGACAGTATAGACAGTGCCAATACGACTTGCGTTACATAAAGTAAAACAATGGGTTACTTTATGCTCCAGCACACTAATTTACTAAAAGAGCCTTACCTTAGCATCATCCCTTTTTGACAGGTGACCTTCCTGGGGGGCGTAATCAAGATTACTCACTTCTGAGTACGGAAATCATGATCTGCGTCAATTTCTCCCCAAGCTGATACCTTTCAGCAGGGTTATTTCATGGATATTTTTCCACTGTTAATTAATTAAGTAACTATTGGAAGTGGCGACATCAATGATTCAACATATGTTTAACATTCTGAAATGCTAACGTTTTGGCACAGATTTCTGGTGAAGTATGCTAATAAAAAGCGTATCTTCAGCGCGATTTTTCATGACAACGTTGTCAGTCCCGGGCATGTGCAAAGGCGGAGCAAAACGTGATCCAAACGCTCTTTGATTTTCCAACGTATTTCAAATTTTTTATCGGTTTGTTTGCCCTGGTTAACCCGGTGGGTATCATTCCTGTCTTTATTAGTATGACCAGTTACCAGACGGCGGCGGCCCGGAACAAAACCAATCTCACCGCTAACCTGTCTGTGGCGATCATCTTGCTCACCTCGCTTTTCCTGGGGGATGCCATTCTCCAGGTCTTCGGTATCTCCATCGACTCCTTCCGCATTGCGGGTGGGATCCTGGTGGTGACCATCGCCATGTCGATGATCAGCGGTAAGCTGGGCGAGGACAAACAGAACAAGCAGGAGAAGTCAGAAACCGCGATACGCGAAAGTATCGGCGTGGTTCCGCTGGCGTTACCCTTGATGGCAGGGCCTGGTGCCATCAGTTCAACCATTGTCTGGGGTACGCGTTACCATAGCCTCATGCACCTGATTGGTTTTTCTGTCGCCATTGCTGTTTTCGCGCTCTGCTGCTGGGGGGTATTTCGTATGGCGCCCTGGCTGGTTCGCTTGCTGGGACAGACGGGGATTAACGTCATCACCCGTATCATGGGGTTGTTGTTGATGGCGTTAGGGATCGAATTCATTGTCACCGGTATTAAAAGCATTTTCCCCGGCTTGCTACACTAATATTTCGAATGAAAGAACGGAGCTACGGCTCCGTTTTTTTTACGTGAATATCAGCAAATCATATAACTAAAGTTGAAATGCTCACATATCATAATAAATTCTACTAATAATGTTCATTTCTTTTATTTCAAAGGGTTATGAATTTCGCACAATCCCGCCTGCACAGAAAATCTTCGAACGCTCTGTTATTTTACTCACACGATACTCTGGGGCTTGCTGAGAGATAACCGAAATGTTATTAGTAATTTCAACTTTCCCTTAGAGGAATGTGCTAAATAATGATCAGTTGTTAAATTTTTGTACAAAATCACTCAAAAGTAGCGCAGCGACGCGCGAGTAGAGGAAGTTTTCTCTACCTTATTGAATACCCGGTGTTTTTACCGGCTTTCGATGTCTGGCAGGGCTGCCCCCAACGACACGACGTACTTCGTAAAAGAGAATTGCTTAACAAATTTGCAAAATGTATTGGCGCGCGTTTACGCCATTTGATACTTTCCGGCCTATTATTTTGCAGCATAAAACAATCAGATGAGAATTATTTTCATATAGCTCTCTTCTCAGATATCCAGCTCAGGTCTCAAACAGGGGAGGCCTGTGAAGAATCGACGCAAGACGGCCATACGAGCAGTCAGTAATAAAAAAGTCGGTGATAGCAAGCAGTAAAAGAAGAACCTGACAGCAGCAAAAAAAACTCCTGCGCTGTACAGGCCCCAACAGGGGAATAGACAGCTGGCGAAAGCCAGTAATTATAATGAGTGGAGTACCAACACAATGTCCATCATCACAAAAAAAAATCTGGTAGCGGCGGGGATGTTAACTGCGCTAATCGCGGGCAATGCTGCAATGGCTGCGGACGTTCCTGCAGGAGTACAACTGGCGGAAAAACAGACGCTGGTGCGTAACAACGGTGCGGAAGTTCAGTCTCTTGACCCGCACAAAATTGAAGGTGTTCCTGAGTCAAACGTTAACCGTGACCTGTTCGAAGGTCTACTGGTGACTGACGTTGACGGCCACCCGGCACCGGGTGTGGCAGAAAAGTGGGAAAATAAAGATTTTAAAGTCTGGACCTTCCATCTGCGTAAAGATGCCAAATGGTCCGACGGTACGCCGGTTACCGCCGAAGATTTCGTGTATAGCTGGCAGCGCCTGGCGAATCCAAATACCGCCTCTCCGTATGCGAGCTATCTGCAATATGGCCACATCGCCAATATCGATGACATCATCGCCGGTAAAAAGCCGGTCACCGACCTGGGCGTGAAAGCGATCGATGCCAATACCTTTGAAGTGACGTTGAGCGAACCTGTTCCGTACTTCTATAAGTTGCTGGTTCACCCATCCGTTTCCCCGGTACCAAAATCCGCTGTGGAAAAATTTGGTGAAAAATGGACGCAACCTGCCAATATCGTGACCAACGGTGCCTATAAGCTGAAAGACTGGGTGGTCAACGAACGTATGGTCCTGGAGCGTAACCCGCAATACTGGGATAACGCGAAGACCGTGATTAATCAGGTCACCTACCTGCCAATCTCTTCTGAAGTAACGGATGTTAACCGCTACCGTAGCGGTGAAATCGACATGACCTATAACAACATGCCGATTGAACTGTTCCAGAAGCTGAAAAAAGAGATCCCGAAAGAAGTTCACGTCGACCCATACCTGTGCACCTATTACTACGAAATCAACAACCAGAAAGCACCGTTCACCGACGTACGCGTTCGTACTGCGCTGAAGCTGGCACTGGATCGCGATATTATCGTGAACAAAGTGAAAAACCAGGGCGATCTCCCGGCGTACAGCTACACCCCTCCTTATACCGATGGAATGAAACTGGTTGAGCCTGAATGGTTCAAGTGGTCACAGGAAAAACGTAACGAAGAAGCGAAAAAGCTGCTGGCTGAAGCGGGCTACACTGCCGATAAGCCATTAACGTTTAACCTGCTTTACAACACGTCAGATCTGCATAAAAAACTGGCTATCGCCGTCGCGTCTATCTGGAAGAAAAACCTGGGCGTCAACGTTAAGCTGGAAAACCAGGAGTGGAAAACCTTCCTCGATACGCGTCATCAGGGGACCTTCGACGTGGCGCGTGCAGGCTGGTGTGCGGACTATAACGAACCGACCTCATTCCTGAACACGATGCTCAGCGACAGTTCAAACAACACTGCGCACTATAAGAGCCCGGCGTTCGACAAGATCATCGCTGATACGCTGAAAGTGTCTGACGATGCGCAACGCGCAGAATTGTACGCGAAATCTGAAGAGCAGCTCGATAAAGACTCTGCAATCGTACCGGTTTACTACTACGTTAACGCCCGTCTGGTGAAACCGTGGGTAGGGGGTTATACCGGTAAAGACCCGTTGGATAATATTTCCGTTAAGAATCTTTATATTATCAAGCATTAATGGCAATACGTGGGGTGAGCCTGGCTTGCCCCACTGTGTCTACTTTGTAACATTCATCAGGCACACGCCAGAAGGTACGGGCAATGTTGAAATTTATCCTGCGTCGCTGTCTAGAAGCGATACCAACGTTATTTATTCTAATTACGATTTCCTTCTTTATGATGCGTCTCGCACCGGGAAGTCCATTTACCGGTGAACGTACGCTGCCGCCGGAAGTTATGGCGAATATCGAGGCGAAGTATCACTTAAACGATCCCATCACTACCCAATACTTCAATTATTTGAAGCAGCTGGCGCACGGTGATTTTGGACCGTCATTTAAATATAAAGACTATTCCGTAAACGACCTGGTGGCCTCCAGCTTTCCGGTTTCGGCAAAACTGGGTGCTGCGGCATTCATTCTGGCCGTCGTTCTCGGGGTCACCGCAGGCGTTATCGCCGCGCTCAGACAAAATACCAAATGGGATTATGCCGTAATGGGGGTGGCAATGACCGGGGTAGTGATACCCAGCTTCGTTGTCGCGCCATTACTGGTGATGATATTTGCCATTACGCTGAAGTGGCTGCCTGGCGGCGGCTGGAACGGCGGGGCTCTGAAGTTCATGATTTTGCCAATGGTGGCATTATCTCTGGCCTATATCGCCAGTATCGCGCGTATCACCCGTGGTTCTATGATCGAAGTGCTGCATTCGAACTTCATCCGCACCGCGCGCGCGAAAGGGCTGCCGATGCGCCGGATTATCTTCCGCCACGCGCTCAAACCGGCGCTGCTGCCGGTGCTCTCCTATATGGGGCCTGCATTCGTTGGGATCATCACGGGCTCGATGGTTATCGAAACCATCTACGGCCTGCCGGGCATTGGTCAGCTGTTCGTTAACGGCGCGCTCAACCGCGACTATTCGCTGGTACTGAGCCTGACGATCCTCGTTGGTGCGCTCACCATTCTCTTTAACGCGATCGTTGATGTGCTGTATGCCGTCATCGACCCGAAAATCCGTTACTAACTGGAGCACGCCATGATGTTGAGTAAGAAAAACAGCGAGGCGCTGGAAAACTTCAGTGAAAAACTGGAAGTGGAAGGTCGTAGTCTCTGGCAGGATGCACGCCGTCGCTTTATGCACAACCGTGCCGCCGTCGCCAGTCTGGTGGTTCTGGTGATCATCGCGCTGTTTGTGACCCTGGCACCGATGCTGTCGCAATTTACCTATTTCGATACGGACTGGGGCATGATGTCCAGCGCGCCGGATATGGAATCCGGTCACTATTTCGGGACCGACTCATCCGGCCGTGATCTGCTGGTGCGCGTCGCGATTGGGGGGCGTATCTCGTTGATGGTCGGTATCGCCGCCGCGCTGGTGGCGGTAATTCTGGGTACGCTCTACGGCTCACTTTCCGGCTACCTTGGCGGCAAAGTGGACTCAGTGATGATGCGTTTGCTGGAAATCCTGAACTCCTTCCCGTTTATGTTCTTCGTCATTCTGCTGGTGACCTTCTTCGGCCAGAACATTCTGTTGATTTTCGTGGCCATCGGGATGGTTTCCTGGCTGGATATGGCGCGTATCGTACGCGGCCAGACGCTAAGCCTGAAACGTAAAGAATTTATCGAAGCCGCGCAGGTTGGTGGCGTATCTACCCGAAATATCGTGGTTCGCCATATTGTTCCTAACGTGCTGGGGGTGGTTGTGGTCTATGCCTCACTGCTGGTGCCAAGCATGATCCTGTTTGAATCCTTCCTCAGCTTCCTGGGGCTGGGTACGCAGGAACCACTGAGCAGCTGGGGCGCACTGTTGAGCGATGGTGCAAACTCGATGGAAGTATCACCGTGGCTGTTGCTCTACCCGGCGGGTTTCCTGGTGGTCACACTGTTTTGTTTCAACTTTATCGGCGATGGCCTGCGTGATGCCCTCGACCCGAAAGACCGTTAAGGAGCGCCGTCATGACAATTATTGAAACGGCCACTGCGCCACAGGCGCAACAGCAGAGCAATCTTCTGCTGGACGTAAAAGACCTCCGTGTGACCTTTAAAACCCCTGACGGGGATGTTACCGCCGTCAACGATCTCAACTTCAACCTGAGCGCGGGTGAAACGCTGGGGATTGTCGGTGAATCCGGCTCCGGAAAATCCCAGACCGCCTTTGCGTTGATGGGCCTGCTGGCATCTAACGGTGTGATTGGCGGTTCCGCAAAATTCAATGGTCGCGAAATCCTCAACCTGCCGGAGCACGAGCTGAACAAGCTGCGTGCCGAGCAGATCTCGATGATTTTCCAGGACCCGATGACCTCGCTGAACCCGTATATGCGCGTCGGTGAGCAGCTGATGGAAGTTCTGATGCTGCATAAAGGTCTGGGGAAAGCGGAAGCGTTTGAGGAATCCGTCAAAATGCTGGATGCGGTAAAAATGCCGGAAGCGCGTAAGCGCATGCGCATGTTCCCGCACGAATTCTCCGGCGGTATGCGTCAGCGCGTGATGATTGCTATGGCGCTGCTGTGCCGGCCAAAACTGCTGATTGCCGATGAACCGACTACCGCACTGGACGTTACCGTTCAGGCGCAAATCATGACTCTGCTGAACGAGCTTAAGCGTGAGTTCAACACGGCGATTATCATGATTACCCACGATCTGGGTGTTGTTGCCGGTATCTGTGACAAAGTACTGGTGATGTATGCCGGTCGTACGATGGAATACGGCAAAGCGCGTGACGTGTTCTATCAGCCTGCCCATCCATACTCCATTGGCCTGCTGAACGCGGTGCCGCGGCTTGATGCGGAAGGGGAATCCCTGCTCACCATTCCGGGCAACCCGCCAAACCTGCTGCGTCTGCCAAAAGGCTGTCCGTTCCAGCCGCGCTGTCCGCATGCGATGGAAATCTGCAACAGCGCGCCGCCGCTGGAAGCATTTGCACCAGGCCGTCTGCGCGCCTGCTTTAAGCCGCAGGAGGAACTGGTATGAACGCATTAGATGAAAAACGCAATGTGCTGCTCGAAATCGCTGACCTTAAGGTGCATTTCGACATTAAGGACGGTAAACAGTGGTTCTGGCAGCCGCCGAAAACCCTGAAAGCGGTGGATGGCGTCACCCTGCGTCTGTACGAGGGGGAGACCCTGGGGGTCGTGGGCGAGTCCGGCTGTGGGAAATCCACTTTCGCACGTGCCATAATAGGCCTGGTCAAAGCTACCGACGGAAAAGTGGCGTGGCTGGGTAAAGACCTTCTGGGGATGAAGCCCGACGAGTGGCGCGACGTGCGAAGCGACATCCAGATGATTTTCCAGGATCCGCTGGCATCACTTAACCCGCGTATGACCATCGGAGAGATTATTGCCGAGCCGCTGCGCACCTATCATCCTAAGATGCCGCGTCAGGAAGTCCGTGACCGCGTAAAGGCGATGATGCTGAAAGTGGGGCTGTTGCCTAACCTCATTAACCGTTATCCGCACGAATTCTCCGGCGGTCAGTGTCAGCGAATTGGTATTGCGCGTGCGCTGATCCTTGAGCCGAAGCTGATTATCTGTGATGAACCGGTTTCCGCGCTGGACGTTTCCATTCAGGCGCAGGTGGTTAACCTGCTGCAGAAGCTGCAGCGCGAGATGGGGCTGTCGCTGATCTTCATTGCGCACGATCTGGCCGTCGTAAAACACATTTCTGACCGCGTGCTGGTGATGTATCTGGGTCATGCCGTGGAGCTGGGCACGTATGATGAGGTGTACCACAATCCGCTGCACCCTTACACCAAAGCACTGATGTCTGCAGTACCCATCCCCGATCCCGATCTGGAGAAAAATAAAACGATCCAGCTTCTGGAAGGAGAATTGCCTTCACCGATTAATCCGCCGTCAGGTTGCGTGTTCCGTACGCGCTGCCCGATGGCCGGGCCGGAATGTGCGAAAACACGACCGGTTCTGGAAGGCAGTTTCCGACATGCGGTTTCCTGCCTTAAAGTAGACCCGTTATAATCGCAAGGGCTGACATGATGTCAGCCCTTATTTATTGCGAGGTTACCGTGTCGCGTTTATTCACTTCAGCCCGTCGACGGCTCTATCATCTTTTATTCGATCCAGAAACGGTATCGGGACGCCGTTTTGAGGGACTCTGCGCGCTGTTTGCGTTACTTAGCGTCATTGTCATCTTTATTGAATCCGGTGTCGGGACACAATATCACCTGACTTTTGATGAATGGCATGCCTTTGTCTGGCTTGAACTGGCGATCACCCTGGTCTTTACCGCTGAGTATATTCTGCGGGTCGTTTGCTGGCCCAATCCGGCAAAGTACGAATTCAGCTTCTGGGGTTTTATCGATTTAGCGACTATCCTGCCGCTCTATGTCATGTGGCTATGGCCAGAAATCAGTCTCAACTATGTTTTCGCCTGGCGCGCCATGCGCGTGATTCGCGTATTGCGAATTCTTAAATTGCTGCGTTTTATGCCGTCGCTGCGCGTATTCTGGAGTGCCATCGTTAGCGCACGACATCAGCTTATTCTGTTTTACTCATTTATTGCCATTGTGATGATTGTTTTCGGCGCGCTGATGTATTTGATAGAAGGGCCCAAATACGGCTTCACAACGCTCAACGCCTCCGTCTACTGGGCCATCGTGACCGTGACGACCGTGGGGTACGGTGATATCACACCCCATACGCCGCTGGGGCGCATAGTGGCATCCGTGCTCATTCTGATTGGGTATTCGGTGATTGCTATCCCGACGGGGTTAATTACCACGCACATGAGCAGTGCATTTCAAAGCCATAAAGCGCAGCGTAAATGTCCGCGCTGTCATCAGGGTGAGCATGAGCAGAGCGCGCGGTTTTGCAACCGATGTGGGAGCGAGTTACCGAAGTAAATAAAAAAGGCTGCCATCGCAGCCTTTTTTATTATTCGCGCCAGAGAATGTGGCACAGCTTGTGGTCTTTCTCCCGGCAGAGCAGAACGCGAGCGAAAATGTCGTTAATTTCCCCACCATCTTCGTCAGCCAGCCCAATCACCACTTCGGCAAAGAAGTCAGGATTCAGGTCGAAATCCACATGTTCAGCCCAGTCTTCTGCAGGGTCGAACAATTCGGCACCGCCGCGCTCTTCGAACTGCAGATTAAAGAGGATCACGTCCGCGGGATCGAGGTTATCAACCGCCAGTTCGAGAAAAATGTCATAGGCCTGCTCGAGCGTTTCGTCTTCGGTCAGGCGATTGTTCAGATCCATTTCCATGATGACTACCTGTTTAACATCGTTGGGCACGTTTTACAGCAACGGACTAAAGAAGTAAAACAGTCGTTCAGCTATTCTCTGCCACAGCGGTCGTTTTACCCACAGCCTGGCATCCAGCAGCCGCGAGCGGGAGATATAATCATCCTGCACCGCCGCCAGGTCACCGCCAAATCCGGCGTCATCAATCACCAGGGTGATTTCAAAGTTCAGCCACAGGCTGCGCATATCGAGGTTTACCGTGCCCACCAGGCTTAACTCACCGTCGACAAGCACGCTCTTGGTGTGCAGCAGCCCGCCTTCAAACTGGTATATTTTCACCCCGGCGGCCAGCAGTTCGCTAAAGAAGGCGCGGCTGGCCCAGCCCACCAGAAGCGAGTCATTTTTGCGGGGCAAAATGATACTCACATCGACACCGCGCTGCGCTGCGGTACAGATCGCGTGCAGCAGGTCATCGCTGGGGACGAAGTAGGGCGTCGTCATGATCAAATATTCACGCGCTGAGTAGGTAGCCGTCAGCAGCGCCTGATGAATTAAGTCCTCCGGGAATCCCGGCCCGGAGGCAATGGTATGAATAGTATGACCGCTGGCCTCTTCAAACGGCATGATGTTGCCATCTGGCGGTGGGGGCAGAATACGCTTGCCGGTCTCTATCTCCCAGTCGCATGAGTACACGATTCCCATCGAGGTGGCAATCGGCCCCTCCATTCGTGCCATCAGATCCACCCATTGCCCGACGCCGGAGTCCTGTTTAAAGAAGCGCGGGTCAACCATGTTCATACTGCCGGTGTAGGCAATATAATTATCAATCATGATCATTTTACGGTGCTGGCGTAGGTCCATCCGGCGCAGAAAGACGCGCAGGAGATTTACCTTCAGCGCCTCAACCACTTCGATACCGGCATTACGCATCATGCCTGCCCAGGGGCTGCGGAAAAACGCCACGCTGCCTGCGGAGTCCAGCATCAGACGGCAGTGGATCCCCCGACGCGCGGCCGCCATCAGGGATTCAGCGACCTGGTCGGCCATGCCGCCGGGCTGCCAGATATAGAACACCATCTCAATGTTATGGCGAGCAAGCTGGATATCGCGGATCAACGCCTGCATCACGTCATCGGAGGAGGTCAGAAGCTGGAGCTGGTTCCCCTTAACGCCGCCAATCCCCTGACGCCGTTCGCAGAGCTTAAACAGCGAGGAGGCTACGCTGCTGTTCTCCTCGGCAAAGATATGTTTGCAGGCTTTAAGATCGTTAAGCCACTTCGCGGTGGAAGGCCACATGGCACGCGCCCGCTCGGCCCGGCGTTTACCCAGATGAAGCTCACCGAAAGAGAGATAGGCAATAATTCCCACCAGCGGGAGGATGTAAATGATCAGAAGCCAGGCCATGGCAGAGGGTACGGCTCTGCGCTTCATCAGGATGCGTAATGTCACACCCGCGATTAACAGCCAGTATCCCAAAATGACCAGCCAACTCACCACGGTGTAGAAGGTTGTCATGGTTAAAAAATCCTTTTGAAAGCGTATTGTTATGAGTGTACGCATCAGGATTCATCTGGCAAATAAAAACGCCAGGTAAAAGCGCTGGTTTGCTGCCGGGTTGGGTTTATAATGGCGGCTCTGTTTGAGAAAGAGTTGTAGACATGAAGCGCAGTAGAACAGAAGTAGGGCGCTGGCGCATGTTGCGACAGGTGAGTCGTCGTAAGGCTCGTTGGCTGGAAGCACAATCCCGCCGCAATATGCGTATCCACGCCATCAGAAAATGTGGATTGAACAGGCACCGCAACGCGTTGCTGTTCGCCGTCCAGGATATCTGAAAACCCTGAGGGCACCGCAAGGTGCCCGCTGATTTTATAGTGTCTTATTTAGAGAATATCGTTATTGCTGCGATATTCCGGTGATGTTTAGCAAAAGGAGGGAGAGGTGTTTGCGGAGTTTGGCGTACTGAATTTCTGGACGTATGTTGTTGGCGCATTTTTTATTGTGCTGGTGCCGGGCCCGAATACCCTGTTTGTGTTGAAGACCGGGATCGGTCACGGCGTTAAAAAAGGATATCTTGCCGCCACAGGTGTGTTTATCGGCGATGCGGTTCTGATGTTTCTCGCCTGGGCCGGTGTCGCGGCTTTAATCCAGACCACGCCTGTACTGTTTAATATCGTACGTTATCTGGGTGCTTTCTATTTACTCTGGCTGGGCGGCAAAATGCTCTGGTCGGTGATTAACCGTCAGAATCATGCTCATGAGAGCGGAACTGAACCTGCCAGTATGATCATGAAACGCGCCCTGGTACTGAGCCTGACGAATCCAAAAGCGATTTTGTTCTACGTTTCGTTCTTTGTGCAGTTTATTGACGTGAATGCACAAAATACCGGGACCTCTTTTCTGATCCTCGCCACCACGCTTGAGTTGATTAGCTTTATGTACATGAGCTTCCTGATCTTCTCCGGTGCGTTTGTCACGCGTTATCTGAAAACCAAAAAGAAACTGGCAAAGCTGGGGAACGGGCTGATAGGGCTGCTGTTTGTCGGGTTTGCGGCGCGGTTAGCGTCACTGCATTGATGTGAAGAAAGGCTCCTGAGGGAGCCTTAGTTATATCAGAACACTTTCTTATACGGTCGCACCGTCACCTTCGCATACACGCCCGCCGCAACGTACGGGTCTGCGTCAGCCCAGGCCTGCGCCGCTTCCAGAGATTCAAACTCTGCAATAACCGT
Source organism: Enterobacter cloacae complex sp. IR5458 (assembly GCF_049238025.1). Taxonomy (NCBI): domain Bacteria; kingdom Pseudomonadati; phylum Pseudomonadota; class Gammaproteobacteria; order Enterobacterales; family Enterobacteriaceae; genus Enterobacter; species Enterobacter cloacae complex sp. IR5458. The sequence goes on along the minus strand of NZ_JBMKIF010000023.1, from coordinate 27,444 downwards.
GGAGCCAGAAAAACCGGCTGCACCCGGGTCGTTGCTGTCGACAGCAGGCATTGGGCCAGCGGTCACCAAACGACCTTCATCCTGTAGCAGCTGTAAGCGTGCCAGGTGAGCAGGGCGGACAGACTGGCGTTTCTCAAGTGAATCAGCGACATCTTCAGAGTAAATCACGTAAAGCACGGTGAAGCTCCTTAAGCGTTTTAAAGTGTCAGTTACGTTATGTGAAAGGGCAACTGACTGCAATGTAAAGATAAAAACAATGTTAATACCCTGATCTGAATGCCCCTTTTTTGGCCACATTGACGCTTAAATTGCGCCAGAACAAAGTGTCTTATTGAATATGATTGCTATTTGCATTTAAAATCAGGGTTCGATTTTTTAACGTTGATGACTATGACTTCGATGACCCTTGATTTACCTCGCCGCTTTCCCTGGCCGACGCTGCTCTCCGTCGTGATTCACGGTGCTGTCGTGGCGGGTTTGCTCTATACCTCGGTTCATCAGGTTATTGAAATGCCCGCACCCGCGCAGCCGATTTCGGTGACCATGGTATCGCCTGCGGATCTCGAGCCGCCGCAGGTCGCACCGCCACCGCCACCGCCACAGCCGGTTGCTGAACCGGAGCCAGAGCCCGAGCCTGTTCCGGCGCCACCGAAGGAAGCCCCGGTGGTGATCCATAAACCTGAACCGAAGCCCAAACCTAAGCCGAAGCCAAAGCCGGTGAAGAAGGTCGAGGAGCGTCCGAAACGCGAAGAACGTCCGGTTGAGCCACGCGCGACCCAGACGGTTGAGAATGCCGCACCTTCACGTCCGGTAATGAACAACTCCGCACCGGCGCCAAAACCAACGGTTGCCGCGCCAGCGGGCCCGCGAGCACTGAGCCGAAACCAGCCTCAGTATCCGGCGCGAGCGCAGGCTTTACGTATTGAAGGCCGCGTGCGGGTGAAATTTGACGTTACCGCAGATGGCCGCGTTGATAACGTGCAAATCTTGTCCGCTCAGCCTTCTAATATGTTTGAACGCGAAGTGAAATCGGCGATGCGCAGATGGCGCTACGAAGCCGGTAAACCGGGTAGCGGACTGATCGTGAACATTGTCTTCCGCCTGAACGGCGGGGCGCAGATGGAATAAAAAAAGCCTCCGGATGGAGGCTTTTTTGTCAGATAATCAGGCCTGCGGAAGCTGACGAGGTTTACCCTCGCTATCCACTGCCACATAAATAAACAGTGCTTCAGTAGCTTTATAGCGCTGTCCAATCGGTTCTGAAGAGACCTTCTTCACCCAGACTTCAATGTTGATAGAGATGGAGGTATTGCCGCGTTTGACGCAGCGCGCGTAACAGCACACCACGTCACCTACCGCCACCGGGCGCAGGAAGGTCATCCCATCGACCCTCACTGTTACCACGCGTCCGTGAGCTATCTCTTTTGCCAGAATTGCGCCGCCCATATCCATTTGCGACATCAGCCAGCCGCCAAAAATATCGCCATTGGCATTAGTGTCAGCGGGCATTGCCAGTGTGCGTAAAACCAGTTCGCCCTGAGGGGCGTTAGTTGTTGTCATTGTTTTAACTCGTAACGGAAGACTTCAGGCGGGATGCTACTATGATTTCACAGCGGAGAGAATAGACCAGAACGCCTGTCGAACACGTTCTGGTCAACCAGCAGTTAGTGCTTATCGTCCTGCGGCATATGGCGATAGATGTAAACGCCGCTGAGCAGGGTGAAAATCAGCGTCAGGGCGGTCAGGCCGAAGACCTTAAAGTTGACCCAAATATTTTGCGGCAACCAGAAGGCAATGTAGATATTGGCAAGACCGCAAAGAATAAAGAACACCGCCCAGGCAATATTCAGTCGGGACCAGACCTGCTGCGGCAGCGTCAGCTCTTTACCCAGCATGCGCTGGATAAGCGGTTTTTTCATAACCCACTGGCTGATTAACAATGCGCCTGCAAACAGCGCGTATATCACCGTGACTTTCCACTTGATGAATTCATCATTGTGGAAGAACAGGGTCAGCCCGCCGAAAACAGCGACCAGCACGAACGTGACCAGCGCCATTTTTTCGACTTTACGGTAACGTACCCAGCTGTAGATCAGCACAACCGCGGTCGCGATAATCAGCGCAGTGGTCGCAGCATAGATGTCATACAGCTTATAAAACGCGAAAAAGACCACGAGCGGTAAAAAATCAAGAAACTGCTTCATTCTGTGATTCCATCTTCTCTGTTGAGCCGGGAAGCGGGTCATGCTCCCGGCATCAGGATTACTGACGAATTAACATATACAGGCGGAACAGATAGACCAGCAGTACCGCTGAAATCAGGTTGCTCAGCGTATTCGCGACTACCGCGCCAACATTAGGCGTTAAAACCGCAAAATTCGGCGCAAACAGGAGCAGAAGCGTTTTCGCCAGCAGCCAGCCGATCACGGCAGGGGCTACCAGACGCATATTCGCCCATGCGAGCCTGATACTGCTGCGCATTGCGGTAAAAATACCCATTTTGTCCTGCACGATTATGATCGGGGCAAAAGAGAGCACGATAGCCAGCAACACGCCCGGCACCACGACCAGCATAATCCCCATCTGAACCAGCAGGGTGGTTAAGAAGATCAGGATAAACAGCTTCGGCAAAACGGGGGCACTGGCACCAATCGCCCGTAAGGCACTGACCCGATGGCCCGCTGACACCAGCTGAATCATCAGGAGAACGCCGCCCGCCAGAATCGCATTACCAATGAGACCAGAGAACGTCGATGCGGCTGAAGCCCGCAGCAGGATTTGCTGCTGCTCTGGCGTCATGTTTTGCACCAGTTCAAACAACCCGACGCTTCCTGCCAGATTGTCACCCTGGCTCAGGCTGGCAATCTGTTCATCACTCGGTGAGAAGGCATGGCCCAGCACCACAGTGATAAAGGCGCAAAGCAACGCGATCAGTAAAAAAGTTATGAACTGATTGCGGAAAAAGTTTCCCGTGTCACGGTAGACAGACTTCGCCGTGATAGACATGCACTCTCCTTGAGTATTGCAGGTGTTAATTAGCCGGCAATTGTACACCGGATGCACCTGCTGTGGCAGCATCAAGGCTTGTATGGAAAAGCATATCTTTGTAAAGCGGCGGTAATCCGACCCGTGCGCGGGCGCGATTACAGGCGTCGTTGACCTGCCCGTCTTCCCCTGACATAGCAAATTCCCGGCAGGGGCTGGGGCGATCCTCATAGATGGAACACCGGGTTGAGACCCCGGGTTCACCCTGAAGCGCGACGCAGCGAGCCTGTTTTTGGTTCGTGCCGCGCATACAGCGCAGAAAAGGGGTTAACGGCTCAGTGAGATGAACCGGAACGGTACCGCCGCCATCGATGGCCTCGGCCCAGTAGAAAGAGACTCGAAAATACGCACAACAGGCTCCGCACGTCATGCACGGGTTAACTTCACTCATGGCACACCTGCAAAAAAGAACGCATCAAATCAATTTGTGAGAGCGATAAATTAGCCAGCCGCCTGAGGAAGAGCAAGAGGGGGAAAAGAGAAAATTTTGTAACTGTGAAATGCCAAAAATTGACATGGAAACAACTTAATGTTTTTCAAAGTGCCACAAAAAATTAACCCAGATCAATGAATGTTAACTTACTGGTTTTAATGTGATCTGTGGCAGATCACTTATTACTCTTTTGTGAGTATATTCTCACCCGCTATTAAAACCACAACGATGGAGCGGATATGAAAAAATTAGCGGTGGCAGCCCTTGTATTAAGCAGTCTCTCTGGCGGCGCGTATGCGCACGAAGCAGGTGAATTCTTTATTCGTGCCGGTTCGGCCACGGTTCGCCCAACAGAGGGCTCTGATAACGTGCTGGGTATGGGCGGTTTTAACGTCAGTAATAACACCCAGTTAGGCTTAACGTTTACTTATATGGCGACGGATAACATTGGTGTCGAGCTTCTGGCGGCAACGCCGTTCCGCCATCGCGTGGGTCTCGGCCCGACCGGTGATATCGCCACCGTTCACCATTTACCGCCAACGCTGATGGCGCAATGGTACTTTGGCGATGCCAGCAGCAAGGTGCGTCCGTATATTGGCGCCGGTGTAAACTACACCACCTTCTTTGATGAGAAGTTTAACGATACCGGTAAAGCGGCCGGTCTGACGGACCTCAGCCTTAAAGATTCATGGGGTATGGCGGGGCAGGTCGGTCTGGATTATCTGATTAACCGCGACTGGCTGATCAACGCCTCAGTCTGGTACATGGACATTGATACAGACGTACGCTTTAAAGCGGGCGGTGAGCAGCAAAGTATCAATACTCGCCTCGATCCGTGGGTGTTTATGTTCTCTGCAGGTTATCGCTTCTAATCCCCCCTCAAACTGGCCACCAGGTGGCCAGTTTGTTTTTGCAGCCTTCAAAACGATGGATAAACCGGCCGCTCGTCAAGTTTTACGCAGTGCCTGAGTTTCGTTTCCCCATCATATAAATAGCTAAATGCGTCGCTGGACACCGAATGAAAAAGAATATCGCCATTAGCAAACGGGATCATTTCGGTGTCACCCGCGCGCTTGTGCCCTGCGCCAGTTTCAAACTGGCCGCGCCACCGTTCCTGCGTATGGTCGTAAACGTGCAGAATAACCTCGACAAGTCCTCTTTCCGGACAGTCAAGGCGGAGGAAGGTTGAAGAGAAATTCAGGGATAGCACGTGAAAGGGAATCAATAAGGCGAAAACCACTAAAGCTCGTAAATACATCAAACTGCGAAAACCTCCTTCAAAATGGATATGAGATTTTACTTAAGTCAGATGCGGCGGCTTTGCCCTCGATCAAGAGGTCTTATAATTCAATGCGATAAAGGCCTCTGACGAGGCCTGAACGTTCATTTTTGAATCAAATAGCGGATTGTTGGCCCGTCCTGCTGAATATCCAGCACTGTGTAGCCATGGTTTTTAGCATCCAGAGGAATGTTGTTAATGGATTGCGGGCAGTCGCTCACCACCTCCAGAATTTCCCCTTTTTTGAGCTGCGGTAGCGCTTCAAGGGTAGCCACTGCCGGATAAGGGCAGGGTTCGCCGATCATATCCAGTCGATAGTCAGGCACGATCTCTTTCATGCAGCGTTCTCCTGCGTTTCAGGTTTAGCGGTGGTGCGACGGAAGAAACGTTTCTCCTGCGCGACAACCAGTAAAAAAGCGACCAGCAGCAAGGCATAGGTTACCAGCAGGCCGCCGAGCGGACCGAAGGTGCTCAACAGATTGACCTTATCCCAGTTTGTTGCGAGTACAGGTGAGACATCATCCCAGTAGTACGCCAGAATGGTTGAACCAATGACATTACCAAGGCCGACCCACCAGTAATGCACCTGGCCTTCGACGGCGCGATACATCCAGCCGGTTTCACACCCGCCCGCCAGCACAATTCCGAAGCCAAACAGCAGGCCACCAATCACCGCGTTAGGACCGGCCCACATGATTTTCGGTTCAACACCGAGTTGTACATAGCTGAAAATGCCGATGGCGCTCACCGCCATACCGGCAATGATCGCTTTTGCCATCATGGTTCGTCCGGTGATCCACATATCGCGAAACGCGGAGGTAAAGCAGATCTGCGCGCGTTCGATCAGCAGACCGAACCCTACGCCGAACAACATCGCCAGGCCGAGTTTCGGTTGATTCAGCGCTGTGCAGATTGCCCACGCGATCATGGCAAAAAAGACCAGCATACCGAGGCGAAAACGGCGTTTCGCCTGGTCCGGCTTCTGGGTCAGCGGCGACGCCGCGCTAACTTTGGTCATTTTTACCGGAATACGGAACAGCGGCAGCAGGGTGAATTTTGCACCGAAGTAAGAGCCAATCGCGGTGGCGACGGCAAAGAACCAGGCATGCAGTGAAAATTGCGGAATACCCGTGAAGAACGCGGCAAGGTTACAGCCCATCGCCAGGCGAGCACCAAATCCGGCAATAATCCCGCCGACGACCGCCTGCATAATGCGGATGCGGCTTTTGGGCATGCGCAACTTGACGTTATTTGCCCACAGCGCCGCTGCGAAACAGCCGCCGAACATCCCGATGATCATCATTCCGTCGATGCGGGTAAGCGGAGTACCGTCAAGGTGAATGAGTTTAAAGTAGCCCCACTCTTCGGCATGCACGCCAGCGAGTTGCAGAAGTTGACCACCCCAGCGGGTAAACTCGCCGGTCACGGCCCAGAAGGTACCGGTAATGCCGAAATAATAAGTAGAGAGAATGCCTGCCGCGATAACGGCCGGAACAGGTGACCAGAACTTAACTAAATAAGTCTGTTTGAAGTATTGCCATGACATGAGTAAGCCTCTGAACTCAGAAGGTGTATTTGGATTTAACGGGCCGGAATATATAACTTTTTGGCTTACTGTAAAACCTCTCCAAACCTACTCTCCGGGATAGCGTCTTTTTTTATGACCTCCGTCATTAAATCTTCCGGTTATTTCCCGGCAATCACACCCCCGGCTGCAAAATATTCATTCCTTTCGCGGAGCCTTACTCAGAATGCGAGAGCGGCAGACATCCAGAATTTCGTCAGCCAGCGCGGAATTATCCGGGCAGGCACGGGACAACACCAGAGCCCCGACAAGATGTGCAAAGGTGTTTATCAGGTCAGCACGTGAGACATTTTCGTCGCTTAACATTGCCAGCTGACGTTCAACCCCGGCTGCAAATATCTCTTTGATGGACTCGGACTGGCGTGCGGTGTCCGTGCCCAGGGCAGACATCACGCAACCTCCGGCCATATCATCGCGATGCTGCCGGGAGAGGTAATATTCAATGAACTTTTCTCGATCTACACCCGCCAGGTTTTCCGCGGCATGCACAAACCCGCAATTCATGGCCTCTGACATCAGGTCGGCCTTCGAACCAAAGTGCTTATAAAACCCGCCGTGGGTTAAACCCGCAGCAGACATCAGCTCCGCCACGCCCACGCCGTCATAGCCGCGTTCACGAAAAAGTTCGGATGCCGTTTCAACTATGCGCATCCGGTTCTCCCGGACCTGCTCTTTTGACACTTTCATGCTGCCCACCCCCTATAAAACAAGGCTCAATTATACATTGATGATGATCATAATCAAAGCAGTTGACTTTATAGATTATGATCATCATCATTAAATTCGTGTCTCCGACAGCGCTTCGCAGAGAAAGGCACGCTCTGTCAGTCTGGCTGAGATCAGCAAAGAGAGCCGGATATCTCCCGGATTTTTCTGCATCGAACGGTGCAGATTCTGTTTAACATTTGATAAAGAAGATCACACATGACGAAAACTTCAGTTCTCATTACAGGCGCATCGACGGGTATTGGTGCTGTTTATGCGGAAAGGTTTGCAAGCCGTGGACATGACCTGATTCTGGTTGCCCGGGATAAAACAAAATTAGACGCACTTGCCGAACGTCTGAGACAGGAGAAGGGCGTTTCTGTAGATGTCCTGCCTGCCGATCTCACTCAGGCAGCGGAGTTAGCGACGGTGGAAACGCGTCTTCGTGAAGACGAAAAAATAGGGGTGCTGATCAATAACGCCGGCATCGCACAGTCGGGCCATTTTATCGGCCAGACGTCCGAGGCAATTGAGCGTCTTATCGCCCTGAATGTCACCGCGCTGACGAGACTTGCCAGTGCCGCGGCACCAAGGTTTGTCAACGCCGGAGAAGGTGCGATCGTCAATATCAGTTCAGTCGTTGGGCTCGCCCCGGAATTTGGCATGTCGATTTACGGTGCAACCAAAGCCTTTGTGCTTTTCTTGTCACAGGGATTGCATCTTGAGCTGTCCTCCGCAGGCGTTTACGTCCAGGCGGTACTTCCGGCCGGCACTTACACCGAAATCTGGGAACGTGCCGGTATTGATATCAGTAAGGCGCCCGAGATGATGGAAGTGGATCAGTTAGTTGACGCAGCCCTGGCGGGCTTTGACCGTCGCGAACTCGTCACCATCCCTCCTTTACAACACGCTGCCCACTGGGATGACCTGGAGAGGACGCGTCAGGCTCTGCTTGCGGACATCAACCAGGCTAACGTGGCAGAGCGCTACAAAGTGTAGTCACGGGGGATTCGGCATAGGACTGAGTATCGTTTTTTCACTCAGCAACAGCGTTGTTAAGAAACATGCCACAGGCAAACCCGGCAGAGTAAAAGACAAATGAATAAGAAGACGATGAAAGCGTTTACGTTTAAACGCTATGGTAAATCCCCGGGACTGGGGATCGATGACGTCGATTTTCCGTCCCCCGGTGATGATGAAATTCTGGTCAAAGTGTATGCAGTAGGTCTGAACCCAATCGATAACATGATCCCGACCGGCATGTTCAAACGCGTTCTGCATTTCAGTCTCCCCGCGACCTTGGGCAGTGATGTGTCCGGCGTTGTCGTTGCCACAGGACGTCGCGTGACGCGATTCAAGGCAGGCGACGAGATTTTCGCCAGTATTTTTGACAGGGGAACGGGGTCGCTGGCCGAATTTGTCCGGGTGCCAGAAAGCCTTGCGGCGTTAAAACCCGCCAGTCTGGATTTCGTACAGGCCGCGTCACTTCCTATGGTCAGTCTCACCTCCTGGCAAGCGCTGACAGAACGCGCGATGCTGCGAGCGGGGCAGAAAGTATTTATCCCTGCCGGATCCGGTGGAATCGGCAGTTTTGCTATTCAGCTGGCGAAACACTTTGGCGCAACGGTTGGGACGACCACCAGCGCAGCCAACATTGACTGGGTGAGCCGCCTTGGTGCAGATGACGTCGTTGACTATAGAAAGCAGGAATTCGAAAAAGTGCTGAGCGGCTACGATATTGTCCTCGGTACTGTCAGAGGTGACGCGATTGAGAAATCCACGCAAATCCTTAAGCCGGGAGGGAAAATTATTTCCCTGATCGGGCCGTTAGATGCTGCTTTCGCGCGGGAACGACACCTTAATGTTTTCCTGCGTTTCGTATTAGGGCTGATGAGCCGCAAAATCATGCGGCTGTCAAAAAAGCGAGGTTTGACCTATTCGTTTCTCTTTGTTCGCCCTGATGGCAGCCAGCTCAGCCAAATCGGTGAACTGATGGACGCTGAACTCATCAAGCCCGTAATCGACAAGGTTTACCCCTTTGCCGAAACGAGCGACGCCTTCACCTATCTGGCTCGCGGGCATGCAAAGGGGAAAGTCGTCGTTAAAGTTCATGGGTAATAGCCACGAAGGCTTGAGCGCCGTTGCAGCGGCGGACTGCAGATAATGGTGATGCGCTGAGTGGAACCCTGCGCATTGCCGCCCCCTATGCTGCGGACCTTGTCACTGAAGGCGTGGATATTTCGCTACGTTTTAGTGAGTCGGGGGAAGGATAAACTCAATATACGTTGTACTCTGCGCGGGATTAAAACCAGGGCATTACGGATATGGCCACCCCTCAGGCGAGGGGTGGCTTTCGGGGCGGGAGAGTGATGTTTACTTCGCCGCTTCCTCGATAAGTGTGGCGACATCCTGGGGATGTGAAACCATCACGACATGGGATGCGCCTTTAATCACAACGGTGTGTTTTGATCCCGCGCGTTCAGCCATGAATCGCAAACCCTGGGCGGGGATATTCTTGTCGCCGTCACCGTAAATGAAGTAAGAGGGCAGTTTTTTCCAGGCTGGCGCACCCGATTTTTCAGTTAAAGCCGCTTCGGTAATCGGTCTTTGCCCTGCGGCCATCAGCGCCGCCTCTTCAGCTGAAACGTCATGCGCGAATTGCTGGTGGAACTTCGTCCGATCGATGGAGAGATCGACGCTACCATCAGCCAGCTTCACCGGTGTGGCAAGCGCCTGGCCAAGCGTGCCGCCAGGGAATTTCCCTGCCAGGTCGGCCGCGGCTTCACCCGCGTCCGGAGCAAATGCGGCGACATAAACCAGCGATTTGACATTGTTTGTATCACGGGCCGCGTTCGTAATAACCTGGCCACCATAGGAATGCCCGACAACGACGACCGGCCCCTTAATGTTGTTCACCACAGAAGAGACGTAAGCCGCATCACCCGAAACACTACGCAGCGGATTCGCGGCAGCAACGACATTGTATCCATCCTTTTGCAGGATCCGGGTAACGCCATTCCAGCTAGAAGAGTCGGCAAAGGCACCATGAACCAGGACAACGGTCGGCTTAGCGGTTTCGGCGATTGCGCTGGCAGACAGCAGAACGGCGGCAACGGCAAGGGAGGCAGCAAATTTGGACATGATCATTCCTCTTTTCAATACAGTTTAAAGGGTATGCGTAGGGGGGATTGTGGCCTGTCTGAAACAGGCCACCTGGCTAGCCGCGAATAAAGGCCAGTACGTCAGCGTTAAAGCGCTCGGCCTCTGTCTCCGCCAGTCCATGTGAACCGCCGGCATATATCGTCAGCGTCGCATTCGCAACGATCTCAGCGGCGCGGTGTGCGGATGCCTTAATGGGTACAATCTGGTCATCGTCGCCATGAATAATCAGCGTAGGGCGATCAATCTGCTGCAGGTCGCGTGTGTAATCGACTTCAGAGAACTCATGGATGCAGTCATATTGCCCTTTAATGCCGCCCTGCAGGCCAATTCTGCGGAAGTTTTCCCGTAACCCGTCATTGGTGGGGACATGGTCACGGTTAAAGCCATAGAACGGAATTGTCAGGTCAAAGTAAAACTGTGAGCGGTTTTTGGCCGTGCCTTCGCGGATAGCATCAAACACCTCAATCGAAGTACCGTCTGGATTGGCATCCGTCCGGAGCATAAGAGGAGGGACTGCGCCGACCAGAACGACTTTAGCCACGCGTGAGGTACCATGACGGCCGATATAATGTGCAACTTCGCCGCCCCCTGTGGAGTGACCCACTAAAATCAGATCCTTCAGATCCAGCGACTCAATCAGCTCAGCGAGATCGTCCGCATACTGATCCATATTGTTGCCGTGGAAAGTCTGGTCTGAACGCCCATGGCTGCGACGGTCATGCGCGATGACCCGGAAACCATTCTGGCTGAAAAACAGCATTTGCTGGTCCCAGGCATCAGACGATAACGGCCATCCGTGAGCGAAGAGGATAGGCTGACCTGAACCCCAGTCTTTGTAAAAAATGCCTGTTCCGTCTTTGGTGATAAAAGTTGTCATTTTGTACTCCTGTTATGTGTTGCGTTATTTGTTTGTGTGCGATTTGTTTGTGTGCAAATGAATATGGCAGCCCTTTTTGCCTTTGTCAATCGCTTGCAATTAAATCGTATGCAAATTATTTTAAGGGGACTGGAGGACATATGACTAAACACACTAATTCCGAGGATTCCCTGCCAGATGTGCACGGTATGCTCTGTTTCTCTCTTTACTCTGCGGGACATGCTTTTACTCAGCTCTATCGTCCCATGCTTGATAAGCTTGGCCTGACCTATCCCCAGTATCTGGTGATGGTTACCTTGTGGAATCAGGATGGGCGAACAGTGAAGGAACTGAGTGGAATTCTTTTTCTTGAGTCCAGCACGTTGACCCCTTTACTGAAGCGGCTGGAGACTGCGGGGTTGATCACCCGGACACGTAATCCGAAGGATGAGCGCGAAGTGCTTATCCACCTGACGGAGAAGGGGGAGGCGCTGAAAAGTGAGACCAGCACTATCACGCGCTGTATTGTGGATACCCTGGGGATGGACGCCGACATCATTGCTGACATCAAAGCATCAGTCGATAAGATCCGTGACAAGATCCACCGCGCGCAGAAACCGGACGCCAATGACCTGGCCTGATGGGGTCATTCGGGCAGAGACATACTGTCCATTCGTACGCTCTATGAAACACTGAATTTACTGGAGGGCTGTTTTTCGCATTGAGGAATCTCATTATGATGAGGGCTAATCATTCCCAGGGGATACCACATGCGCATTGACAATCTACAGTATTTTTTTGACCCACTTTGCGGCTGGTGTTATGCCAGCTCGCCCGCCCTGAATTATCTGGCACAGCATTACATCGAAAAACTCACGTTAATGCCCAGCGGTCTTTTTTGTGATGAGGGTGCCCGGCACATCACCGCCCAATGGGCAGAATATGCGTGGACAAACGATCGGCGTATCGCTTCGCTGACCGGTCAGCCATTCAGTGAGAGCTATCACCAGCTCCTGAACTCAGGTGCACGCTTTGATTCGACGTTTATGAACCGGGCACTTACGGCTTTTCATGAAATCAGCCCGGCGGCAGAGGCAGGGCTGCTTCGTGCACTGCAACATGCCCGCTATCTACTGGGGCGTGATACCGCGCAAAGTGATGTGGTGGAAGAGATCGGTATCGCCTGGGCTCGGGAAAATAACGTTGACCTCAACCCTAATGACTTTGCCGGCCGGCTTGATGCCGATAACGCGCTTCGCAGCCTGACGGACGACAGGATCGCTGACGTAAAGCGTCTTATGAATCAAAAAGGTTTCAGCGGGGTTCCGCTGCTGTTGGTTACGGTTGACAGCACTGAGCACATTATCAGCGGCCACGATCTCTACGGTGGAGCAAAAAGCATCGGCGAGGCGCTGGCAAAGCTTGCGTAGCCAAAACGAGGCTTCCGGTTTTACACACCGGAGCTTCGTTTATCACCTGTTCGAATGCCCGAATCATTTCTGGCGGGAGAGGGAACGGAAAGAGCAGTAGTACCCTGCAGATGCGATAAGGCAGAGCATATACCCGAATGATTCGCTGCCTTCCTCCACGACATTCTTGACCACCCTGACGTAGCTTTGATCGAGTATCGCGTACCATAATTCGTGCATTCCAAACAGCCGGGAGAAAACCAGGACTGCCAGCAGACCACTGAGCATCATGCCGTACCACGGGGTACGGGTATAGTGGGTCAGTTGCGTAAGAGTAAGTCGGAAATGGATAACGGGATAAAGCAAAGCGCAAAGGGCGGAAAGTAGTGCAAACCACACCCAACTTCCATGAGCCAGAAGATCAAAAAATGCATCCAGTTCGCGAATCAGCATGGAGAGGAAAAAGCCGCCGATCAGGATGTTGCAATAGCGCATGAATTCCCATTTCTTCGCCAGGAGGAAGTGAATAAATACGATGCTCACTAAAACCGATTCCTGCACAATTTCGGTCAGCGATATCTCCGGTATATCCAGATTAAATAAAGAGATATCCGCCCACAGACAAAGTACGGGCAAGGAGCAGGCTGCTGACGCGAAAAGAAAGAAGAAAAAGCTTTTGAGCACAGACATTAACACCACCACTTTCATTCAAAACACCTATGATAAGTGGCTTCGAACGAAAATCTATTTCACTTTGTGCGCTATAGGCATGAATTTTAAGCATATTGAGCTACTTAGCGAGGGTGCGTTCACTCTGTGCGATAATAGGAACATAACACAACCTATATAACCATTGATAAATATATATATTTTCTTGTTTCATCTTTATAAATGCCCCCTTTTGTGCCCCCACCTTGTTTTTCATAGGACTCGATGAGCCTTTCATCGAGTCGCCAATATCACCAATTTCGTTACAGACCGTGCAAATCTTCTCGACTCCTGGAGCTCTCCTCACTGCCGTGATCGGCTAAGAACAATATTACTTACTTCCCGATACGAACAACTGTTCATTAATCCGCATGCTCTCCTGGCATGAAGGATATCTGTCACAGTCAAATATGGCGCTTGTTCCTGTGAGGTAAATCCTGTGCGATCGATACGTACTAATTCATGCTTTTCTACAAGAAAGTTAACGGCATTAGCCAGAGTGATACCGGCATCGATATGTTCCTGTATAACGGTTTGATCCCAGAACGGCGTATCGTTCAGGGTCAGACCATAGTGTTTTTCCAGTAGCCGTGTAAGAAGCATTTGCCAGACTGCAACGGGCGACAGACAAGGCTTCGCCGCCCGCGAAATTGTAGCAGGTAGAGTTTTCATGTTTGCTCTCGTGAAATTCGTTAGCGTTGAGTGGGATAAATGGCGATATATACGTAGCCGCAACTACCAAGGGTATCGGCTTCGCAGGTAAAACCGTTGTGGTACAGAGTGACACAGTGGGCATGGCGAGGATTCATTTCACCAGTAGTCAGCATTGATTCCATCTGACTGATAAAATGCGGGAATGCGACATCCAACTTCAGGCATTCGGCATCACTAAACTTACCGGTGATGCTGGCCCGGTCAGCCAGATAATGCAGCCGGTTCCCCTCCTGCACCAGACGGGCTCCCAGGCGTGGCGTAATATCCCGCTGCAGGCCCCATGTGATGTTGCTCATTGATAACCTTCTTTATTGTCAGTTCAGGGTGATACTCATCAGGCAGGCATACGGTCCGTTGCGGTCCTGACGGCGTTCGGCGTATACCGCCAGAACTCCTGTGATATCCGGAACGTCCCTGCCGGTGTAATGACAGACGCTGCCATGCCACAGGTATTTGCCGGTGCAGTAGCGAAAGATTCGGGACTCAGGATGCTGGCGGTATATCGTCATTGCCTTGCGTTTACTAATAATTTTCATGTCATACCTCACAACAGACCGTGTTCTGCGAACGAATAGATTTGCCTGCCGCCGACAATCAGGTGGTCAGGGACACGGATATCCACCAGCTGAAGTACCTGAACCAGTCGCTGCGTGAGGGTTTTGTCAGCCTGGCTGGGCGTCGTCTCTCCGGAAGGATGGTTATGGGCCAGTATCACCGCTGCGGCATTGAAGTGCAGTGCACGTTTGACCACTTCCCGGGGATGGACCTCGGTGCGGTTAATCGTGCCGGTGAAAAGCGTCTCATGGGCAATCAACTGATTCTGGTTGTCCAGATACAGCACCCGGAACTCTTCCCGCTCAAGCGCGGCCATATGCAGTCCCAGCCATTCACGTACGGCGTGGGTGGAGGTGAAGGCTACCCCGGGCTCACGCAGGTGCCGGTCCAGAGCCCTGAGTGCCCGCTGGATAAGACGCCGGTCCTGTGGCGTCATTTCGCCGGGTAAAAAGGAAAGCTGTTTCATTCGTTGTTCCTCCGGTCAGTCAATGATGCGCAGAATGGCGTGGGCTTCTGGATGCTGCAGGGCGTAGTCCCGCAGACGGTAATAGTGCGCGGTCATCGCGTCACACTCTGTACGGCAGGCGTGATGGCTGTATTCAATCAGGCAGACGGCAATACCTGCGGCTTCTGCGCTCATTTGCGCACCATTGCCGTTCATGCCGTTGAACAGATGCCATTTATCGTCAACGTCAGCATCAGGGGCCATAAACGCGCCGCCATTGCTGAGTGTGTAAAAGGACCAGATACCACTGTTGTACTCGTCACAGAAGCGGTCCATCCAGGCGAAAATGCGGGGTTCCAGCGTTATCCATTGTGGGATAGAGCCAAAGTACTGCGGCCAGAAGCAGATACGCTGTTCGTCGGGTATCTGCGTTACGGTCAGTTCAAATTCGGATTCGTTAGCAGCAGATGCGAGGTTGTTTTTTGTCGCTGTTGTCATGGGTATGTCTCCGTCAATAAAAAAACGCCAGCGGCGATGGCTGGCGTATGCGGTAATAATGAGTGTTCGGGAAGATTAAATGTTGCTGGTAAATCATGCGGAACCAGCAGATGGATACGTCCGTACAGATGCCTGGCTTGCGGGTATAGCGGTTAAGACCTTCACCGGCATCCGGTTCAAAGTTCCATGCCTGCCTTAGTCGTCTTCAATGTTAACGCCGGTGATACTGGCAGGAACCAATGGCCCTGCTGCGCAATCAGCCGAAACCCACTACGGTAGGTCATAAAGCGATTAGTGAAACGACTTCAAACCTTCAGAATTATTCATTACTACCCCCCCCTGAAAAATAATAAAAAAGCGGCAGAATCGTGAGATTCTGCCGTTAGTTGTGTATGTTCAGAGGAATGATATATATCTGAATATTTTTATAATGCTGATAGGCCATTTTGTGCCAGGAGCGGACATACGTAACTTATGATATTCGTAGTCAATCATTCGCCTCATACATCAACGCGGAAACGCTTTAAGAATGTAATCCCGAACGTAGGCGGTCCGGCTGTTATTAGCCGTCCTTTTGTTCCAGACCAGATAAAGATGGTTAGTCGGGGCGATATCTGCAGGGGTCACTGAAATCAGGCGGCCACTTTTCAGGTCATCATTACAGTGATAATCCGGCAGAACCGTCCATCCGTGACCATCGCAGACCAGGTCGCGGATAATACGTAAATCCGGAATGGTAAACGCAGCCTGCATCTCAGGAGCCCTCTGAAACATTGTGGCCCAGAGCGCTCTAATCAGCGGCAACTCTTCGTCATAAGCAATCAGCGGTAATGAGGCAAGTGTTTCAGCACCAGGTTTTGATCCGATGACCTTTGACATGGCGGGAGCATGAACAAGAAGCATCCGTTCAGTCAGGAGATGTGCATAGCCGTACAGACGGTCATCAGGCATGGATGCGGTAACAGCGAGGTCGGCGCTTCCGTCATGCAAAAGGGAATAAATACGTTGCTTATTGCCGGTATGAAAGCGCAGGCGATACCCCTCCTTCATCAACGGAGCCATTACTGCCCCAAGCCGGGAATGAATAAAATCCGGAGGTCCTGCCAGATTAATTGTTCCCCCGCGCACAGAGCCTGACCGGAAAGACGATAGCTTTTCTTCCAGACCGTCAATGAAGGGTGAAACGGAGCGGGCAAGCTCATCCGCAGCTTCGGTCGCCGTCACGCCTCTGGCCTGCCTGATGAACAGACGCTTACCAACCAGAGTCTCAAGAGACTGGATATGTTGTGACGCTGCGGGCTGAGTGATGCCCAGTAGCTCTGCCGCCTTTGAAAAGGAGCCAGAGCGATAGGCCTCAAGAAATGTTCGCAGGTGGCTTAGATGGCTCATAGTGAAGCGCCTCGCTGATGGAGTTTATTGTTACAGGGAGACTCATGCAGAGCAAGGGCCAGTTCACTCACGTAATCATCCCGTATTCCCAGCGCACCCAGAGTGGCCTGCAGTTTCCATACATAATCTGCATTCGTGCCAATGTCTCCGCGGGCAGATGCGATGCTCGATGCTACGGTCGCTGTAAGATTGTCCTTTTCATAATGCGGATGCAATCTGTCTGATACGAAAGCCAGCGCCTGAATTTCCTCACCGTTTCCGAGCGAAATTTCTGCCCAGACCGGACGGTACAGACCGGTAATCATCTCTCGCGTCCAGACCATCTCCAGCTCATGTATCAGAGTCGATTCCGGCAGTCTGAACGCCATACCTTCGGTTATTCCACCCTCGTCAAGAGATAACATTCTGCCGGGGATATCAGGGGTGGCTCGTCCGGATATCAGCCGGATACAGAAACTGCGCTGCCATCCTTTCAGACGGGCCCGTTGCATTTCTTCAATCGCCAACGCGGGATTCCACATCAATGACCCGTAGGCAAATATCCACACAGGAGCGCCCATCGGGCGCTCCTCCAGAGTGGAGTACATTGATGCCCGTATTTTTTCAGCGTCCCAGCGCATGTGTGCCGGGAGCAGCGTTTCATGCGCTCTGACAAATGCGCCATTGAGCATATCTTCACGGGTAAGCATACTATCTCCCTTTCCTGGCACAGGATTTAAGCCTGCTGAAATTTACTGCTGTGACAGCGGCGGATTTGCGCAAGCAGCAACAGTAGGCCGAGCAGAGAAACAATCGCACCGCTTATACCGGTATACACAATACCGGCGTGTGTGATGGTAAGACCGCCCAGTACCGAACCTAGCGCGATACCAGAGTTGAAACCCGCGATATTCAGGCCGGCAGCAACGCCATGGGCATGAGGAGCATGTTGCTCAGCGACACCAATCAGACGGGCCTGCAGTGCCGGCACTGCGGCAAATGTCAGCATACCCAGCAGCGCAACCAGAATACCCATGCTCGCTGGTGAGGAAGCCAGCAGCCACATACCCAGCACGACAATAACAATGCCGCTTATAATGAGTATATTGGCACGATTCACCCCCATGCTGTCGGTAAGTTTTCCACCCAGAATGTTGCCTACCGCAGCGGTAATACCATAAACCAGCATAAACAGACTCACCGTTGCTCCGGTTACGCCTGTCACCTGCATCAGAATAGGTGCGATAAAGGTGTAAGCCGTAAACGAGCCTGCATACGCCAGCACCGTAACCAGTGCGCCGGCCAGTAACTTACGGTTAAACAGCATGCTAATATTCTGCATTGCTGAACCACTATGTTCACCGGGGACGCTGCGTACGGGGTCTTTCATACCGAACAACAGTCCAAGGAATCCGAGCGCGCCGAAAGCGGCAATAGCGCCGAGAACAGGACGCCATGAGACCATGCCTCCCAGCCATGTACTCAGCGGCACGCCGATTGCCATCGCCAGAGTAAAGCCACCAAATACCACAGCCACCGCTCTGCCTGCTTTACCTGGTCCAGCCAGACGAGCAGCGGTACTGGATGCCGCAGCCAGAAACAGGCCGTGTCCCAGACCGGCAATGAACCGCGCCAACAGTAGCTGAGGTAATGTGGCGGCAAACGCGGCCGCCAGGCTACCGGCGGTAAATACAACGGCAGTGGTAAGCATCACATTCTTCCGGTTCCAGCTTGCGGTCAGCGCAGACAGTACGGGGGCCGCGAACGTTGCCCCCAGTGCATAGGTCGTAACCGCTGCACCGGTCTGCTCCACACCCACTCCTAACCCCTGAGCCATGACGTCGGTCAGCCCAATGGGGACAAATTCCGCGAGTCCGAGCGCAAAGGCACTGATAGTGAAAACATAAATAACAAATGGCATGACTGCCTCCTGATTTAAGTAAGGAGTGCAGTCTGATTTAGAAAAGCAGATAAATAAAATAATGTAAATTTCATGTGGGATAAAATTATTTATACCTAAGGCAAAGATATAATATCTCCACAGCACACAAAAATTTTCAGTCTTCAGGGGAGGGGCTTCGAAAGCTCAGATGCAAAATTTCTGCGGCCCCGTTAAGAGTCAGTTGGCCGGGTTTAGTCTGCTCTTCGCTCACAGCGGACCTTAAGCTCAGTTACCTAGTCCGCTTCGTGCCAAGAGCGGACTTTGCAAAATGGGGGTTATTTCAATCAAAACGTAACGTCACAACCAGCCGACGCTCTCTCGCCATTTATAATTAGTAACTTTATCATTTTCGCTTATTTTTTTAGATATAGAGCGCGGCTCTCTTCCTAGATACTCAGATATTTCTGTCGGGGACAAATCAAAATCGACAAGCATGACTCTAAGTTTTCCCATTTCCTTTAAAGTCCAAGGCTTGCCATAATTTTCATAAAGAGATACCTTATGCTCCCTGATAGTTCGCTTTCTCTGAGTTTCACTTTCCCTCTGAAAAATCTCGCTTTTAAATTGTGAACGGAACTCTTTACAGAAGTTGTTATCAGTTTTTTTGTTATATAGATTGCTAAAAATAAGCTGGGATGCCGGGTCTAAATCAGGTGTGTTAATAATGAAAGCTTTGACCTTTTCCATATAGGGATATTCAATTTTACCCAATATGCTTAATTGCTTTATATTAAAAAAACCTCTCAAATCAAAAGATTTAATGAGCTTTGATTGGATTACACTTTCAATCCTGCTTGCATTTGAATAACAGTACTTTGCCATTGGAAGGGCCCATACTACCAGTTGAGGAATATATTTTTCTAATGCAATGCTCTGCCAATCAGTATCAAAGGTTTGGCTTTTTGCTAGCATGTTTTTCGGCAAATCAGAATACATTGTGGTAGATGCCCATATCTTATAATCATTCGCCAAGGCTTGATAGTATTTTGTGTGGTTATGAATTTTATAAGCTGACATGAAGCGATAAACGTCTTCGTCGTGACCAGCGTCGTAAATTGTTCGATTTCCTCTAAGATAACCGTCGTAATGTTCGGTTATCCTTCTACCTACATTACAACTTACCCCAACGTAAACCACACGACTGAAAAGTCCTTTATGGACAATAAGATAAACTCCGCTACAGCCAGATTTCCTGGCCTCTGATAGAGAACCTAAAAATCTCCATTCCATAATTAAATCCATTATTATTGCTACTTTTTTTGTTTATCATTATTTTCGTGAAACTTCAACAATTTTATCCAAAAGCTAAGGGCAAAGACTTATATAATTATACTTGTCATCGTTAGCGATTATATAGAGTAGTGGCGCTGACCTGCTCCCTGGTGATTCACACAGAAT
Organism: Enterobacter cloacae complex sp. IR5458; assembly: GCF_049238025.1. Taxonomy (NCBI): domain Bacteria; kingdom Pseudomonadati; phylum Pseudomonadota; class Gammaproteobacteria; order Enterobacterales; family Enterobacteriaceae; genus Enterobacter; species Enterobacter cloacae complex sp. IR5458. The sequence goes on along the minus strand of NZ_JBMKIF010000023.1, from coordinate 7,342 downwards.
GCTGTTAGTAATGTCCGTTCCTCGCTCACAGCGGACCTTCAATCCAGTAAGTATGTCCGCTTCGTGCTGTGGGTCCAGCGATTATTGCAAGAATCGAAATACGCTAACCAACTGGGATCGGGGGACGTCGGCAATCGAAGCTGCAGGCAGGCAGCTCCTGCAGCCAGTATTGTTAACATTTTAACAGCAGCACTCTGCTTCTTTTTCACTACATTCTTCACAAATTCTGCAAGAGCAGAAGTCCTCAAGGTTATTGCACTGGCTACATTTTTTGCAGGTACAGTCCGACTCTTTCTCGTCACAGTTCTCACAAGTTCCACAAGTACATGCACTCATCATGTGTGCACACTTATCACAAATTTTACCCATAGCTTCTCTCAACCGTTAAATAAACAATCTCAACATAACACGTGATTATTTTATCATTTCTATATGGTCAACTAAAACTGGCCACTGCGCTCATTTTTCCGAAGTGCCTGGACTAATCGGTGGAAATAAAAAGGAAAAAAATAAGCCCTGGCTGCCTCTGGCAGCCAGGTATGTTGTTATGGATGGAAAGCACAACAGTCACTCGTTCGTGCAGTCTGCTAATGTTGGCAGTGCCTTCGTAGCGTTTGTCAGGTCAACGCTGAAGGTCCCTGCTTTGCGGTCATTGACGTAGACTTCGAACTGCCTGGCCTTACGGATATCCATGATAAAGCTGAACCAGGCATTATCCCCGTTACGCCAGCCAAGGGTTGAGGGAATGGCATATTGCTTATGGTCCATCACCACTGTGATGTCGGTACTGTTATCATGCGAGCTGATCGTTTTATCTCCTGCGAGGGTCAGAAAAACCGAGTGCTGGTAAATACCGTTCTGGTCCGGATTATCCGTGCAGTTGATGGTGAACATCTTTCCGCTGCTATTCGTCACACTGTATTCCGCATTGCCCTGACCGTACCCCTGTTGCCAGAGTCCCGGGACCGCAGAGGCATTAAAGCTCATGAGCAGTACACCAGCCAGCACAAACCGGCTTATTGAACGTATTTTCATTTCTGTCTCCTTTGTCTTTGTATTTATTCCCGGTTATCAGGGTTTGAGGGGATCAGCAGCCGTCCCATCAGTTTGCCGTCATGGGAATATTCAAGGAAACGCTCCCGGGTGCGCGGGTCAGTTTTCTCGTGATATTGCAGGCTGATGTTGTCGGCAATACACAGCGCATTCATCAGCGGCTGGACGGTTTTCTCCTCCATATCCACCAGATAGTAGTAACTGCCACCCTCGCAACCATCGGGCGACTGGCGGGTGCGTAAGACCTGCAGAGTGGGGCCAGAAAGAGCAATCTGCGACCACTCTTCCCTGACATCATCCTGACGGCTGACCACATCGCTGAAGCGCGGAGGCGTGAGGTCCTTGAATTTGCTGATGGCCTTCAGGTCATCACTCCTGTCATCGCAGGCGCTCAGAAACAGAGAGGTGGCAACCAGCGCCAGCAGAGGTAGTGTTTTACGTTTCATTATTTTTTCCCTGAAATCAGACGAACCACTTTGGCAAAGACATAAATCCCCACAAAAATACCCACCGGCACGCCGACGAACGGCGTCAGTGCAACACTGGCAGCACCGGCTGCCCCTCCACCTGTTAGCAACGCAGCAACGGTGGCAAGCGTCAGGGCTATGAGGCTGTCGGACACCCCGGTTTTGTTCAGAATGATGACGATGACAACAATGGCGATAATGGCAATAACGGGCACTGGGCTCCTCCCTGTTGCCGGGTTGATAACAATGCCTGCGCTATTCCGGTGGGCTGTCAGCCGGAACAAACGTAAGCAGTGACTGCTGGATAAAGCGAAAATGGGGTAAGGCCTGAATGAAGACCGGGTCTTCAACCAGGCGACACAGACTGTCATTGCGGCGAAAAGTCTCCTGCAAAGGCTGAATCAGATGGATTTCATCAAGTGTGAATACGGCGATATGCCCTTCGTGTTCAGCCACCAGATACCAGGTCTGCTGGTGGATGAGTAACCGGCAGGGAGCCAGGCGCTCACAGCGTCGCCCCTCCGCAATCAGCGTCACCCGCCTGCGCCCGGTAATGGCCTGAATCAGTCTCCAGAAAGACAATGCTACTGAAGGCGAAGGAACCGGATTGGCTGGTGCTATCACGCAGGGAGACTCATCGCACATCAGCAGTGCATTCACCAGACGGCGGTCAAGGCCGGGAAAAAGCCCGGCCAGCCCGCTGCGGTGGGCAAAGATAAGCACGTCGGGCACCATCTGCATCTCACTGCCAGCAGTGCGTAAGCGGCAGTATCCGGACTGATACTCCAGGTCCAGATACATCAGTCGTTCACGAAAATCTCGCCGCAGCGTGCGCACTGACACGCCAAACTCAGCCGCCAGTTTGCGCACGCTCAACGTTTCACCCGCAACCAGACGGCTGATTATCAGTGACAGCCTGACAGCCAGCCGGTCATGGCGGCGTTCTGCCTGTGTCATGAGAGGTTCTCCAGGAAAGTTAACTGACTGAAAATGATGTGATTACTTTAAAGAGGGGGGCGGACAGGGTATGGACAACGCAGAAACTATTTTTTATTTCTGCAAAAGCCAGATATAACGGGGGTTACAGGCTATAACCGGGAGATTGAGGCACACAAGCACATAGCGATGCGGACAGGTGGTGTCCGATATTAACAACGTGGCAACATAAGACGTCTACTGCAGTTGCGTGAGCAGTGTTTCTGCCATCACCCACAGAGCACGGTTAAGCTTCACGTCCCCGTCAATGCCACGTACGGCACGGGTATGCATTCGTCCGCCTTTAGCATTACGCCCGCTGAGTCCGCCCTTAATCAGGTTTTCCTGAATCCGCTGATAGGTGGTCCAAAGGTCATTGCTCTCATCCTGCCAGCGGCGCGGGGAGAGTATCTGTGATTCAGTAACCGGCTGGTGATCCTCACCAAAGCGATACGTTAGCGCAGCTTTTGCCAGTGCCTGCTGCGCAGGTGGGGGCAACAGCAATGACTGCATGGCATCCCGCTTTTCTTCCACACGGTCAAAAATCCCCAGCACTTCATACGCCCCCTCAATAACCTGACTCACCACGTCCCCCTTGTGTGGCACCCGTACCTCGCCAAACGACTCACCACAGACGAGGCCGTTCTGACACACAGCCCTGAACAAGCCCGGTAACATCTGGTACGAGCTGGTGCCATCATGGGAGTTGAGCAGGATAATTTCCGGCACCTGCTTACCGGTAATCTGCCCCTCCCTACGCAGACGCAGCATATGCTTCGTATGTTCACGACGGCCAGGATCACGTACCCGGGTCTGACAGGCAAAGAATGGCTGGAAGCCTTCCCGCTGCAGGCTGTCCAGCAGGGAGATGGTTGGAATATAGGTATAACGTTCGCTGCGGGATTTGTGTTTGTCCTCGCTGAATACGCTGGGGACCACTCGAAACAACTCTTCACGGGTTAACGGACGGTCACGGCGGATAAGATTTGCTGCACCAAAGCGCGAGGCCAGACGGGTCATAAGCAGACTCCTCATAATGGAAAAACAAATAAAAGAAATCCCCGTCGCACAGGAGACAGGGTTAGGGAAATAACAGGGATGGGTTAAATACTTAGAAGAAGAAATCCCACACAGTACGGGCAACGGATACCACGGTGTTACGGACAGCCTGTATTACGGCACGTACCGGAGCCGGTATGAGTGGGAAAGCACTTACCGTGTCCAGTACCGCGCCGACCGTTTCACCAAAATCGTCACGCGCTTTCTCCTGGACTGCTGTTGTGCGAAAGGGAGACTGCAGTTGCGCCACCACGGGGCTGCTGGCCTCACGTGGCAGGCACTTTATCATCCGCTCGGCCATCACCTTCAGTCCCCACTGCAGTCGGACCGACACCGCACATACCGGATGCACGGGTTGGAACAGTTCATGCAGCAGACAGATTTTGCGGCTGATATTCTGCTTCTGCTCCGTGGACAATTGACCACTACCGCTGGTGGGTTCAGTCTTATCTGACTGGCTGATAATAAACAGTACCTTATGCCGGTAAGCCTCCCCAATCACCTGATGATAAAAGTGCTCATCCACTGCTAGCGCCCGGTCATCAGCCTTAAGCAGCCACAACACGAGGTCAAGTCGGGGAAGTTGTTCACGGTACAGCGCAGCATACTCGCTATCGCGAGCGCCGCTTTCGCCCACGCCGGGCAGGTCCACGATTGTCATAAACCGCTCACCGACTTGCAGACGAAATCGCAAAGGTTCACGGGTACAGGCTGCCACATCGCTGACCGGCGATACGTCGCCGACAAACAAGGCATTGCAAAGACTACTCTTTCCCGCCCCTGTTTTACCCATAATGCCGATCACTGGCTCGTAATGGGTTAACTGATTTATCTGCTGCAATATACGTTCAGACACCCATTGCGGTAGGCCGGAAAGCGAATGGTTTAGTGGCTGTAAGCCCTGTGCATTATTCATGACTACTCCTGCAATAAATAAAACTAAAACGGCAGAACTGTGAAGTTCTGCCGTTATGCTGGTATATTCATGAAAATGATATATATCGGAAATATTTTTAATCTTCGTTTTTTTCCTTCATTCTTTTATAAGCATCATCAATGAGGCTTTTTAGTATGGCATTTGGCTCAACACCTGATAACTGCTGTATAACCAAAAGTTTCTTTCTGGATTGTGCTGTAAGCTTTATCCCGGTTGTATCTTTTTTTACTTTCTGACGATGTCGTCTCTGCACCCAGGCATTACGTGCATAGTCCAGGAAAACTTTTCTGCAATCATCGGGGGTAGTGGGATTTAATAGCTTCTTTAGCGAAGACGGCTCTTCGGGGTTAGCCCTCACTTTACGGGCATTTTCTTTTTGTTTACTAAACTGTTCATTCGTCCACCCGGCCCAGTTATCAAACGTTGCCAGCAAAAAATATTTTCTTTGCTTAGACGATGATGGAAGCACATCGCATCCAATATGATTTTTCCGCATATAGTCCCACAACCAGAGAACATTATCTTCTTCGTTTAAATCAATCCACTTAAATGGGCGAGGGAATCGACTAAAATGCTCGCACCACGCTTGGTGTGCCTTATCTATTAAAGAAATTTTTTTATCAATTGTAGTGTTTATCTGATCAATCAGTAGCATCACATTAAAAATGTAACCATCAACCGTATCGCTTACAGTGTTAATACACTGAAAGTTAATTCCATTAGCATGATCATCAACAAAAACGTCGAAATTATTCCTTTCAAAAAAAGGATTTTTCAGATTTTGATCACCTTTAAAAACAGTCGTTAACTCCTGGACCGAATGTATATATGAAGCATCAGCAGTACGTTCTAACTTATCATTAACAAAAGGACTGAAATTACTTTTAACAGATGAGATAGAGAATCCTTTTAAGCTATTTAAAACAGGAAGAGAAATCTCACTATGGCTTGCTAGCCAAAACATTGTATAACATGCAACCCTGTCACTATCTTTCATCCAAATAAAATAAACCTCAGGAACAATAGCCGCAGAGGCATATGCCTTCATATCACGAACGATTATTTTCCTTCGTTCTCTTAACGAGTCATTATCAGCAATAAGTTTATTGATCAAATAAGCATATTGAGTCGCAGAGTGAAAAAGTCTCACTTCTTCCCAGTTCACCTTTTCTTTGTAGAGCGTCTCAAGGCATCTCAGATACTGATAGTACTTCCTACAACGACCATAATCCATCTGCGCCATCCAGATCCCCCACGAAAATCAGCACAAAAAACGCACAATGAAGCGTAATTATGTCATAAAAATAGAATAATAAAAAACTAATTTATTAGTAATTTTTTAGTAATGTTATTTTAATATTTCCTTTGATATTCATTGCAATAGAGCCACTATATTGAAGTTAAAACCCATCAAAAGATGTGTGCAATCAAGCGACGCGTAATTTTTTACATTACTAGGTTATGGTATAAGCCGCTCCCTCCTCCATACATAGCCAATTTTTGTTCGTATGAGTTGCCAAGGTTTCCAGTTTGCACAACTGCTTCAAATGCAGCACAGATACTTCAACATCAAACAGCATCGTAGAATCAGTGCTAGTGACGACTGTTACTTCGTAACAACGATCATTTAGGTTAATTAATTTAATTAATATTCCTTCCACCTCTTGCCATCAAACCACCTGACAAAAAAATACAACACATCCCTTTCCTCTGGACCATAACCTCAGAGGAAATAACATGAACGATAACTATCCATACATTGCCAAATATAAAATGGACTGGTTTTTACATAGCCTGATAAATCACCACCTGAATAGCGTCATTGAACGCTATTCAAAGGTGCTCGGTATCCGACTGGACTTTTCGTACAACCAGAACTCAGAACGTTACAAAAAGGACTACAGTTGCCTTCAGCAGGATCTTCGGAAACTATTTAAGCAAGTCGAACAGGAACATGGTATAGCTGGATTTTTCTGGGTAATTGAATATGGTGAGGACAATAGGTTTCATTCTCATACAGTGGTGTATCTGGACGGACAAAAAATACGTAAAACATTTCCGGTAGCAGAACGTATTGGTAATTTATGGAGGGAGATAACTCAGGGAGACGGTAAGTATCATCGATGTGAACACAAGGAGAACTATAAAGCTGATATAAATAAGATCATTAACCATCGGGATACTGACTATATCCAAGGATTAAGATATATCATCAGCTATCTTGCTAAGCAGGAACAGAAGTATGACATGAATATCTACGGGAGTAGTGAAGTGCCACCACCAAGTGGATTAGGCCGCCCAAGGAACTTATAAGCGAAGTATTTTATATAGGCAAGGTTTACCCTTGCCTATGTTCCAAACTTTTTTACAACAGAAGCCATTGATGTGGAGGAGCTGGCAGTAAATAATTTTACTAACGGCTCCGGTTATTTATCCTTAACCGGAACACATCACCATGTATACAAAACCTGCTCTACTTGAAGATCAATTCATTGATATGAAATTCATTACCCAGCTTACTGGCCTGAGCGATAAATGGTTCTATAAGCTGATACAGGATGGATTATTCCCGAAGCCTATTAAGTTGGGAAGAACTTCACGATGGTTAAAAAGTGATCTGGAAGAATGGTTATATTATCGTATTTACGAATCGAGGAATTAATCTTTTCTTATTAAAACCTGCGTTGAAAATTCAATATTAGATGGTAATACACTGGGTATCGCCTCTTCAGGGGAAGGCTTATCCCTGCATGCCTTGATCTGGCCATCTCAGCAAAACTCTTTATCGCTCTCTGATCCTACCCACGTAATATGGACACAGGCCTAAGCGAGGTTCTGGTTTTCAAATTGT
>NZ_JBMKIF010000022.1:0-96218 GCF_049238025.1 Enterobacter cloacae complex sp. IR5458 | reverse complement strand
AAGCCAACTTGTCGTCAAAATCGGTGTTGCAAAAACGGGAGTGACCATAGATTCCGTTTATATCGTTCTGCGTTAGTAAATGTAGCTTATGAATCAGTGACAAGGATTGGCGATTCCCGAGGTTTGCCGTAGAATGTCCGCCCTCATTACGAGTCACCAAGGTGGTTACACACAAACCCCGCTTCGGCCTGCTGCCTGAGGCGTCTATATGGGACAGTGCAAAAATTGAATACACAACCCCGTTCTCGTTCACCGCTGGTGCAACTTGAACGAATTCGTAAAAGTTTTGATGGCAAAGAGGTCATTTCCGACCTCAATCTGACCATCAATGACGGCGAGTTTCTTACGCTGCTTGGCCCCTCCGGCTGCGGCAAGACAACCGTACTGCGCCTTATCGCCGGGCTGGAAAGCGTCGATAATGGCCACATCCATCTTGAGAACCAGGACATAACCCAGGTTCCTGCCGAAGAGCGCCACGTCAATACCGTCTTTCAGAGCTATGCCCTGTTCCCTCACATGACCGTGTTTGAGAACGTGGCGTTTGGCCTGCGGATGCAAAAAACGCCGGCCAGCGAGATCCCCCCGCGCGTCACGGAAGCCCTGCGGATGGTGCAGCTGGACGAGTTTGCTCAGCGAAAACCCCACCAGCTCTCCGGCGGTCAGCAGCAGCGCGTGGCCATTGCCCGCGCCGTGGTCAATAAACCGCGCCTGCTTCTGTTAGATGAGTCGCTTTCCGCGCTGGACTACAAACTGCGCAAGCAGATGCAGAACGAGCTGAAGGCGCTACAGCGTAAGCTTGGCATCACCTTTGTCTTCGTCACCCACGACCAGGAAGAGGCGCTGACCATGTCAGACCGTATTGTGGTGATGCGCGATGGCAAAATAGAGCAGGACGGCACGCCGCGTGAAATTTACGAAGAGCCGAAAAACCTGTTTGTTGCCAGCTTCATTGGCGAAATCAATATCTTTAATGCCACGGTGATTGAACGTCTGGACGATCGGCGCGTGCGCGCGAACGTGGAAGGACGTGAATGCAATATCACCGTGAACTTCGCCGTCGAGAAGGGACAAAAACTCAACGTCCTGCTGCGTCCTGAAGATCTGCGTGTCGATGAAATTCACGGTAATACCGAAGCCGAAGGGCTTATCGGCTATATCCGCGAGCGCAATTACAAAGGGATGACGCTGGAGTCCGTCGTCGAACTGGAAAATGGCAAAATGGTAATGGTCAGCGAATTCTTTAACGAGGACGATCCTGACTTCGACCACTCTCTCGACCAGAAAATGGTTATCAACTGGGTAGAAAGCTGGGAGGTTGTACTGGCTGATGAAGAACACAAGTAAATTCCAGAAGGTGGTGATTATCACTATCGTCGGTTGGCTTGTGTTATTTGTCTTTTTACCCAACCTGATGATCATCGCCACCAGCTTTCTGACCCGCGACGATGCCCACTTCGTTAAGCTGGTCTTTACGCTGGACAACTACGCGCGCCTGCTAGACCCGCTCTATTTTGACGTGCTTCTGCACTCGCTGAATATGGCGCTGATTGCTACCGTCGCCTGCCTGCTACTGGGGTATCCTTTCGCATGGTTCATGGCCGGGCTGCCACAAAAGGTGCGCCCGCTGTTGCTGTTTCTGTTGATTGTGCCGTTCTGGACCAACTCGCTGATTCGCATCTACGGGTTAAAAATCTTCCTGAGCACCAAAGGCTACCTCAACGCGTTTCTGCTGTGGCTGGGGGTGATCGATACCCCTGTACGCATCATGTTTACTCCGGGTGCGGTGATTATTGGCCTTGTCTATATTCTGCTGCCGTTTATGGTGATGCCGCTCTACTCCAGCATCGAGAAGCTCGATAAACCGCTGCTGGAAGCGGCAAAAGATCTGGGTGCTAACAAGCTGCAAACCTTTATCCGCATTATCATTCCACTGACCATGCCCGGCATTATCGCCGGTTGTCTGCTGGTGATGCTCCCGGCAATGGGGCTGTTCTACGTTTCAGATCTCATGGGCGGGGCAAAAAACCTGCTGATTGGTAACGTGATCAAGAGCCAGTTCCTGAACATCCGCGACTGGCCGTTCGGATCCGCGACCAGCATTACGCTGACGGTGGTAATGGGGCTGATGCTGCTGGTCTACTGGCGCGCCTCACGGTTGCTGAATAAGAAGGTGGAACTCGAATGATCGGTCGACTGCTTCGCGGCGGTTTTATGACCGCCATTTACGCTTACCTTTATATTCCGATTATCATTTTGATCGTGAATTCGTTTAACAGTTCACGCTTCGGCATCAACTGGCAGGGCTTTACCACCAACTGGTACAGCCTGCTGATGAATAATGACAGTCTGCTGCAGGCCGCTCAGCACTCGCTGACGATGGCGATTTTCTCCGCCACCTTCGCCACGCTGATCGGTTCCCTCACCGCGGTGGCATTGTATCGCTATCGCTTTCGCGGTAAGCCGTTCGTCAGCGGCATGCTGTTTGTGGTAATGATGTCGCCGGATATCGTGATGGCGATTTCGCTGCTGGTGCTGTTTATGCTGCTGGGCATTCAGCTTGGCTTCTGGTCGCTGCTGTTTTCCCACATCACCTTCTGCCTGCCGTTTGTGGTGGTCACCGTCTTTGCACGTCTGAAAGGGTTTGACGTGCGTATGCTTGAGGCGGCGAAAGATCTGGGGGCCAGCGAGATGACCATCCTGCGCAAAATCATTCTGCCGCTGGCGATGCCCGCGGTAGCCGCAGGATGGCTACTCAGCTTTACGCTGTCGATGGATGACGTGGTTGTTTCTTCGTTCGTGACCGGGCCGAGTTACGAAATCCTGCCACTGAAGATCTATTCTATGGTCAAAGTCGGCGTCTCACCTGAAGTGAACGCGCTGGCGACCATTCTGTTGGTGTTTTCGCTGGTTCTGGTGATTGCCAGCCAGATTATTGCTCGTGATAAAACAAAATCTCAGGGGACAATGAAATGAAAAAAATGCTCGCCGCTGCGGCACTGGTACTTGGCATGGGTGCCGCGCACGCTGATGACGGTAAAACGCTCTACTTCTATAACTGGACCGAGTATGTGCCACCGGGCCTGCTGGAACAGTTTACGAAAGAGACGGGCATCAAGGTCATCTACTCGACCTACGAGTCGAATGAAACCATGTATGCCAAGCTCAAAACCTACAAGGACGGCGCATATGATCTGGTGGTGCCGTCTACCTACTTTGTCGACAAAATGCGCAAAGAGGGCATGATTCAGAAGATCGATAAAACGAAGCTCACTCACTTCAACAATCTCGATCCGGAGATGCTCAACAAGCCGTTTGACCCGAATAACGACTACTCCATTCCTTACATCTGGGGCGCAACCGCAATTGGTGTCAACAGCGAGGCTATCGATCCGAAAACCGTTACAAGCTGGGCCGATCTGTGGAAACCGGAATACAAAGGCAGCCTGCTGTTAACCGACGACGCGCGCGAAGTGTTCCAGGTAGCGCTGCGTAAGCTCGGCTACTCCGGCAATACGACGGACCCAAAAGAGATTGAAGCGGCCTATAACGAGCTGAAAAAGCTGATGCCTAACGTGGCGGCATTTAACTCTGATAACCCGGCAAACCCGTATATGGAAGGCGAAGTGAATCTGGGCATGGTGTGGAACGGCTCCGCGTATGTTGCCCGTCAGGCCGGTACGCCGCTGGAGGTAGTGTGGCCGAAAGAAGGCGGGATCTTCTGGATGGATAGCCTCGCGATCCCTGCCAATGCCAAAAACGTGGAGGGTGCGCTGAAGCTGATTAACTTCCTGCTGCGCCCGGACGTGGCGAAACAGGTTGCCGAGACGATTGGCTACCCGACACCGAACCTGGCGGCACGCAAGCTGCTGAAGCCTGAAGTGGCTAACGATAAGTCACTCTATCCGGATGCCGACACCATCAGCAAAGGGGAATGGCAGAATGACGTTGGTGACGCCAGCCGCATCTACGAAGAGTATTACCAGAAGCTAAAAGCGGGCCGATAAACGGCATCGCGCTATTCCTCACGCCGTGCTAACGGCGTGAGGAAGCATTAACTGGCCGCATTCTCGCCAGCCCAAATCGTCGCCCTTCTCATCGCCTCGACCACATCATCATCCGACAGCCCCAGTGCGTGACTCAGTCTTGTCGCTTCCTCCCACTGCTGCTGCTCGTAGTAACAACAGAGTGCGATCATATCAGCTAGCTGCCCCTCCTGATGGCACAGTGCGTTGCTCACGCTCTGCGGCACCGCAATCTGCTTCATCAACTCGGTCATCGGCAGTTCAAGGAGAGTATCCAGCAGCGAGAACAGGCCGCACAGAAAAGCATTTTCAGCCAGCGTCGGTTCGTTTATCGCCTCTGCGATCAATTCGCAGAATTTCCCACGCATCATGCTCAACGGATAAAGCTCGCTGACGGTGTCATTGTCCGCACTCGCCAGGACCACGACGGCAACGAACCGTCTCAGCTGATTCTCCCCAAGATAGCGGAGTACCTCACTTAGGGTTAACTTGCTGAAATTACAGGCACCAACATGTTTAAATGCCGTGTGCTTCATGTAGCGCATAATTTTCCAGGAGAGGGTGAGATCACTTTTTATCAGCGATTCGATAATGCGATAATCAGGTTTATTACGTCCGATTTCCATTTGCAGGCGGAAAATCGCAAGCTGATTTTGCGATAAACGTTTATATTTAATCATCTCCGGACGGCAGAAAAAATAACCCTGAAACAGAGAAAATCCTTCATCTCTGAATCGAATAAATTCCTCTTTAGTCTCAATTTTTTCAGCGAGATATTTTATATGTGCGGTCTCGTTCTTACGCGATGCCAGATACTGTTTAATTTGCGCTAAGGTATAATTTCTGATATCGAATTTCAGAACCGAAATATAAGGTAAAAACGCATCCCATTCCGGAGCGAGGGTGAAATCATCGAGCGCGAAGTGGTAGCCGTGCGCATTCATCTCTCTGACGGCCTGCAACAGCTCAGCCCCCGGAACCGCATCTTCCAGTATCTCAATGACCACGCTCTCTTTATCGAGCGCTTCTCCGCTCCGGTCGATGACCATCCGGGAGGGAAAATTAATAAACGACGTGTGCTCCCCGGCGATCCGTTGCGCGGGTACACATAAAAACTGATCTGATATCATTCTGGATGTCGCATATTCCGCCGAGACATCCGGAAAACGGTTTGTCATTCCCTCTCTGAAGAGCAGTTCATAGGCGACCGTCTTCATCTCCGGGTTAAAAATGGGTTGTCTGGCGATAAATCCGTACATATCCCATCCTCCTCTACCACTTAATATTTATTAGCATCCTCTTTCTACACGACGATAACGAGCATTATCGAGCACTATTTTGATTGAATGCACAAAATAAAAGCATCCACACTAATTAACAGGGTTTATATTCTCAGAATTTAAATTAAATACTCCCGGTACTCTACAGAAAGAGAGTGATATATCCGATAAGTAATATGTGCCTGACCGACACGCACACGATTACGGGAGATAAGAATGCAAAACGCCAAGGTCCGAAGATCAAAAATGAGCGTCAAAACGTTAATGCTATTGTCCATTTTTCTCACCGTGACGGTGGGCTTTACCGCCACGATTGGTTTTATGATGTGGCAGTGGATGGCGCAGCAGGACAGTCTGGCCAAAAAACATATCCGCCAGATTGCTGAGGTGCAGTCTTTGCAGGTCAGTAAGGAGATGGATTCCGCGCTGGCTGCCGCCAGGGATATGGGCAACAGTGCCCTGGCGCTGCGGGATGCGGGCATCTCCGATCGCCAAAGTCTCAACCAACTGCTGATCCATTATCTTGCGGCCCACCCGCAGTTTCTCTCCATGTCGATGGCTTTTGAGCCCAACGCGTTTGACCATCAGGATGCCGCCTTTGCCGGACAGAGCGGAGAGGATCCTGCCGGACGCTATGCCCGCTATGTCGACCGCGATGCCTCTGGCAAACCCGCACTGCACCTGCTGACGGACCTGGAAACACCCGGCAGCGGCGATTATTACCTGCTGCCGAAGCAACGGCAAAAAGAGGTGATCATCGAACCCTATATCTACCCCTACAATGGCGTAGACGTCATGCTTACCTCCATTGCCGCCCCCATTATGGCTGACGGTAAGTTTCTGGGATCGGTCACCTCTGACTTTTCACTCGCCACGCTGCAAGCCATGACTGGGGCAATAAAGCCGTGGAACGGGACTGGCTATGCCCTGCTCCTCTCAGCGGAAAATAAAGTGGTATTCAGCCCGGACAAACTGGCCACCGGAAAACCTTACGCGGGAAAGATAACGGGCCATGATGTCATCCGGGAAAACGATCCACTGCTGAAGGAGGAGGCATTTATTATCTGGCAGGATATTGCAATTGGTAACAGCCAGACGCCGTGGAAGCTGGCCATCGTCACTCCGGTCAGTGAGGTGATGGCCGAGGCGCGTGCATTTTTGCTGAAAGCCATTGTCCTTATGGTGCTCAGTATCGTAGTGGTGAGCCTGGTCATGGCGCAAATCTTTACGCGTAAAGTTGACCGACCGGTGGGTGGCGAACCTTCTGACGCCGCCGGAATTGCCCTGGCCGTCGCCCGCGGGGAGCTGAACAATACAATTCCGGTGCGCGCGGGAGATACTCGCAGTATTTTTTACGCCCTGCACACCATGCAGATGCAGCTCAAACGCATAGTCGACAACATCAGCGATGCCAGCCATTCCGTGCGGGGTGGCACCAGCGAGATTTCGGCAGGTAACCTTGACCTTGCCTCGCGAACCGAGGAGCAGGCAGCAGCGATTGTGGAAACCGCGGCCAGCATGGAAGAGATTTCGGCCACGGTGAAGAATAATGCCGACAATGCGCACAAAGCGACCACGCTGACCGACCGCGCCGCCAGCCTCGCCGGACATGGCGAAACGCTGGTGAACGACGTCGTCACGGTGATCGGCGAGATTGATGACAGCGCACGTAAGATCGGTGAGATCAATAGCATTGTCGATGGCATTGCCTTCCAGACCAATATCCTGGCGCTAAACGCTGCCGTAGAAGCCGCACGGGCGGGTGAGCAGGGACGCGGTTTTGCGGTGGTGGCCGGTGAAGTCCGTAACCTGGCCCAGCGGAGCGCTAACGCAGCAAAAGAGATTTCTCAGCTCATTGCCGAATCGTCTGGCCGCGTCAACAAAGGCGTTGAGCTGGTCAATGAAACCGGCGTGATGATGAAACAGGTTATCGAGGCGGTGTCGCATGTGCATCTGGTGATCAACGATATCGTTCAGGCGCTGGACGAGCAAAATCGGGGGATTAGCCAGGTCAGCACCGCCGTGAATCAGATGGACAGCACAACCCAGCAGAACGCCTCTCTGGTGCAGCAGATCTCAGCCGCGGCGCTCTCACTGGACGAGCAGGCTAAATCGCTGGAGAAGACGCTGGCGTTCTTTCATTCGTAAATCGTCAGGCACCCGCAGGACGGGTGCCTTTTTACACCATTGCCGCTACAGCCCTTTCAGCAGCTTGTCGACAAATTCCGGGACGACCGCGCTTGCCAGACCGTAGTGTTTCTCTTCAAACTCGCTGCCCACCTGGCTTGGCTCCAGATTGAGCTCAACCGTATGGGCGCCGTGCAGTCGCGCTTCGTGAACAAACCCCGCCGCCGGGTAAACATGGCCGGATGTACCAATGGCGATGAACACGTCCGCCATCGCCAGCGCGCTGTAGATATCATCCATCCCCAGGGGCATCTCCCCGAACCACACCACGTGCGGGCGCAGGCGTGCGGGGAACTGACAGCAGTGGCATTTGTCTTCTGGCAGCACGTCCTCTTTCCAGTCCAGCACCTGGCCGCTCCAGGCACAGCGAACTTTGAGCAACTCACCGTGCATGTGGATGATGTTCTTGTTACCGGCTCGCTCATGCAGGTTGTCGATATTCTGCGTCACCAGCAGGAAACGATCCCCCAGCGCCTCTTCCAGCTTCGCCAGTGCCAGATGCGCCGGATTGGGCGCAATCTCAGGCTGCTGCAGCTGGCGACGGCGGGCGTTGTAAAACGCCTGCACGAGTTCCGGATCGCGGGCAAAACCTTCCGGCGTGGCGACATCCTCCACGCGGTGTTCTTCCCACAGTCCGTCCGCCGCGCGGAAGGTTCGAATTCCTGACTCAGCGGAGATCCCCGCCCCGGTCAGCACCAACACTCTGGGTTTATCCATCGCTTCTGGCATCATTCTGTCTCTGAAAAAGATCCGCTGACGCAAGCGCTCACGTAAGCGGCGTTTGTTTTTGCGAAAACGGCTGAGTCGACCCTGGCGACGCGACAGCATAGAAACCTCGTAAACTAATCGGTGAGATGAAGGAATGCGGCTCCGCGCATGCCTCCTGCGTCCCCGTGTCGCGCACGTTCAATACGCGGCACGCGTGCAACCGGCAATAAATGTCGGGGCAAACGCCCGGACAACTGTTCCGTAATCGCAGTGAAGTTTGACAACCCTCCCCCAATCACCAGCAGATCCGGGTCGACGATAGTGAGAATATTTCCCAGACATACCGCCAGCAGATCCAGATAGCACTCAACGTGCTCACGCGCCTGCGCATCCCCTTGCTCCCACAAGGTAATGATTTGAGGGGCCTCAAGTTTCTGATGATAGAAGTGTTCGTAAAGCCATGCAAACCCGCGGCCGGAGAGGTAGTTCTCAATACAGCCGTGCTGGCCGCAGCCGCAGCGGGTCAGCGGAAAATCACGCCCGACAACGTCCAGGGCATCCACCGGCAAGCGGATATGGCCGAACTCACCGGTGATATAGCTACGCCCGGTGATGGGCTTACCGTTGATCACGATCCCTCCGCCGACGCCCGTGCCGAGGATCAGTCCCATGACCAATGGATACTGACGGAATTCATCATCCCAGGCTTCAGAGAGCGCAAAACAGTTGGCATCGTTATCTAAACGCACGTCGCGTTCAAGGCGGGCAGAGAGATCGGCACGCAGCGGTTTGCCGCTGGCAGCAGGTACGTTGGCGGCATACAGCGTGCCGTCGTCGGTTTCGGGCATGCCCGGAATACCAATGCCGACGCTGCCTTTGACGCCAAAGCGTTCATCTGCTTGCGCCACCAGCGTGGCAATGGCGGTTAAAAATTCGTCGTAACTCTCGCGCGGCGTGGGAACGCGCGTTTCCCACTGCAGCCTGAGGTCTTTATCAAATACGCCGAGCGCAATCTTGGTGCCGCCAATATCAAATCCATAATACATAGTGCATTCCTCTTTTGACCTGGCGGCCCAAAAGCCGCTAGATCATGACGTAATTACTGGCCACTTAATACCCTCGCCGGATCAATTCGGCTTGCGCGACGCGCCGGATACCAGCTTGCCAGCAGACTCAGTAAAAGTGCTGTAACCAGCACATAAAAAACGTCCAGCCAGTGCAATTCAGACGGCAGGAAGTCAATAAAATAGATATCACCCGACAGGAACTGGTGACCAATAAGCTTTTCAATGCCGTTAATAATTGGCGTCAACTGCAGGGAAACCACCACGCCAATCACCACGCCACACAGGCTGCCGAACAATCCTGCCAGCAAACCGTACCAGACGAAGATGGCGCGAATAAGACCGTCTTTCGCACCGAGCGTTCTCAGCACGGCAATGTCACCGCTCTTGTCCTTGACTGCCATCACCAGCGTCGAGACGATGTTAAAGCACGCCACACCGATCACCAGCACCATCGCCAGATACATAATCGCGCGGATCATCTGGATATCACGGTACATATACCCGTAAGTGCCGATCCAGCTTTTGATGTAAACATAGTTATTGGTCACGCTGCCCGCGTCGCGTACCAGTTTGTTGGCATTAAAGACGTCGTTCACCTTAATGGCAATGCCCGTCACGCTGTCGCCCATGTCGAGATACTGCCGCGCATCTTCCATCGGCACCATCGCAAAGCTATGGTCAAGCTGACCGCTCAGCTGAAGAATACCGGTGACGTGCAGGCGCACGCGTTTCGGCTGCTGCAATTTGTGATCGGCGCTGGCGTTCGGGATCATGATCGACACCCAGTCGCCCTGCTTCACCTTCAGGGCATCTGCAACGCCTTTGCCCATGATGATCTGCTGCTCGCCGGCCTTAAAGTTTGCCCACGCGCCGTTCTGCACATATTTCGGCAACGCGCTCAGGCGTTCTTCCTGGGCGGGGTTCACCCCTTTCACCTGGATGGCACGCAGGTTTACCCCGCTCTCCACCAGCCCGGTAAAGTTGATATAGGGCGCGGCAGCAGCGATGCCCGGGACGTTCTCTACTTTGTTGAGCGCATCGCTCCAGTGGGTCCAGGGCTGGTTAACCGGCTCGATTTCGCCGTGCGGTACCACCGCCAGAATGCGGTTATTCAGTTCGCGCTCGAAGCCGTTCATGGCGCTCAGGCCGACAATCAACACCGCCACGCCCAGCGCAATACCGATGGTCGAGATGACGGAGATGAGCGACACCATGCCGCCGCGACGGCGACCGCGGCTAAAGCGTAACCCGATGAGTAACGATAACGGTGAAGCCATTACTCCGCTCCCATCAGGGTCAGTTCTGCATTCAGATGACCGTCACGCATTTCAAGCTGGCGCCCCATGCGTTTTGCCAGCTGCAGATCGTGGGTGACCACCAGAAACGCGGTGCCCTGCGAGGCGTTAAGTTCACCCAAAAGCTGGAAAATACTGTCCGCATTACGCGCATCCAGGTTACCGGTCGGTTCATCCGCCAGCACCAGACGCGGGTTGTTGACCAACGCACGGGCAATGGCCACGCGCTGACGTTCTCCGCCAGAAAGCTCCGACGGACGGTGATTGCCACGGTGACCCAGCCCTACTGCGTTCAGCATGTCGCTGGCGCGGGCGTTAATTTCTGCCGGTTTCTTTTTGCCAATCAGCAACGGCATCGCCACGTTTTCCAGCGCCGTGAAATCCGGCAGCAGGTGATGGAACTGGTAGATAAAGCCCAGCTCGCGATTACGCAGCTCGGCCTTCGCCGCTGAGGACATTTTGCTCATCGGCTGACCGGAAAAAATCACGTCGCCGCTGGTTGGGGTATCCAGCCCGCCCAGCAGGTGCAGCAGCGTACTTTTGCCCGAGCCGGAGCTGCCGACAATCGCCATCATCTCGCCTTCGCCCACGCTGAAGCTCACATTGTGCAGCACGTCGGTCTGCACAGCGCCTTCCTGATAGCGTTTGGACAGGTTGTCGCATTGCAACAGGATCTTATTCATAACGTAAAGCCTCAGCGGGTTGAGTGGCGGCAGCGCGCCAGGAAGGATAAAGCGTCGAAAGCAGCGCAATGGCCATCGCGGCCAGCGCAATACCGATAACCTGCAGCGGCTCGATAGCCACCGGCAGCGCCGCGCCATCAAGCAGCGCGCCGATGATCGGCATTAAATTATTAAGCTGGCTGGCAAGCAGAGCGCCGAGCCCCGCCCCCAGCAGCGCGCCGATAATGCCGGCGCTGGCACCCTGCACCATAAAGACCGCCATGATCTGGCGCGGCGTGAGCCCCTGGGTTTGCAGGATGGCGACCTCGCCTTGCTTTTCCATCACCATCAGACCCAGCGAGGTGATGATGTTAAAAGCGGCCACGGCCACAATCAGGCTCAACAGCAGCCCCATCATGTTTTTTTCCATACGCACGGCCTGGAACAGTTCGCCTTTACGTTCGCGCCAGTCCTGCCATTTGGTGCCGTCCGGCAGTTTTTGCTGGCTGAGGGTATCAACCTTCAGCGGCGCGTCGAGCCACAGGCGCCAGCCCGTGATGTTCCCTGCCGGGTAACGCATCAGGCGCGAAGCATCCTGAATGTTAACCAGCATCTGATAACCATCGACTTCGCTGTTGGCGGCAAAGGTACCAATTACGTTAAACAGGCGCTGGCTTGGCAGGCGCCCCATCGGCGTAAACTGACTGGCAGAGGGCACCATCACACGCAGCTGGTCGCCACGGTTGACGCCAAGCTGGCCGGCAAGCTGCTCACCCAGAATAACGTTGTATTTTCCGGCGGCCAGATCGGTCTGCTTCACGTTAACCAGGTACGGCGTCAGCGGATCGTTTTGTGCAGGGTCAATACCCAGCATGACGCCGACCGCCACGCTGCGGGCGCTTTGCAGCACCACGTCGCCAGTTGTTAACGGCGCAACGCGCGTGACACCCTGTAACTTCGCCGCGCTTTCCGGCAGCTGTTGCGGGTTCAGCGAACCGTTGGTGGAGGAGAGAACGGCCTGCGGCATCAGCCCCAGGATGTTGTTTTGCAGCTCGCGCTCGAAGCCATTCATGACGGAAAGGACCGTCACCAGTGCCATCACGCCGAGCGTAATGCCAATAGTCGAAAGCCAGGAGACAAAGCGACCGAAGCGGTCCGCGGCGCGCCCACGCATGTAACGTAAGCCTATGAAGAGTGCGACAGGTTGATACATGAAATCCGTCTGTTTGCTGATAGCAGACCCACGAGTATATAAGCGAATCCGTTAAGCGTAAATGACTGAAACCGTAAGCTTTGGTAATCATTTTTCTGAAAAATTCAGATAAATCAGCGTGCTATTGTCTGAATTGTCGCCTCGCAACCTCCACCTTTTCCGAAAAACCTCCTGATACAGACTGTTACCCGTTACATCCCGGTTTCATTTCACAACAATTGCTCGTTCGTTTATGGCAATTTAAGGTAGTCGCGAACAATGAAGCAAAAAGCATTATGGATTAACCAGATAAAAGGGCTGTGTATCTGCCTGGTGGTTATCTATCATTCGGTCATCACCTTTTATCCGCACCTGAGCGGGCTGCAACACCCGCTATCCGGCCTTCTCGCGAAATGTTGGGTCTATTTTAATCTCTACCTCGCCCCATTCCGCATGCCGGTATTCTTCTTTATCTCCGGCTATCTGATCCGTCGTTATATCGATGAGGTGAACTGGCGAACCAGTCTCGACAAACGGATCTGGAGCATTGTCTGGGTTCTGGTCCTGTGGGGGATTCTGCAATGGCAGGCATTGACCCACCTGAATGCCTGGCTGGCGCCCGATCGTGAGCTTGCCACCTCCTCGAACGCGGCCTACGCCGATTCCCTCTCAGGATTTGTACGCGGTATGCTCACCGCCAGCACCAGCCTGTGGTATCTGTATGCTCTGGTCGT
Organism: Enterobacter cloacae complex sp. IR5458; assembly: GCF_049238025.1. Lineage (NCBI taxonomy): Bacteria > Pseudomonadati > Pseudomonadota > Gammaproteobacteria > Enterobacterales > Enterobacteriaceae > Enterobacter > Enterobacter cloacae complex sp. IR5458. The sequence goes on along the minus strand of NZ_JBMKIF010000022.1, from coordinate 83,071 downwards.
CTACTTCACGCTGTGTAAACTACTGAGCCGCTGGAAGCTACCGGTGCTCGGGCTGCTGGCACTGGCGAGCGTCGCGATCAACTTCCTGCCGTTGCCGTGGTGGGGAATGAACAGCGTAGTACGCAACATGATCTACTACAGCCTCGGAGCGTGGTATGGCGCAGAGCTGATGGCGTGGATGAAAAGTTTTAACCTGCGCCGCACGTGGCTGGCGACAGGCGCGTTCGCCGCCGTCTCCGTGGTGCTGTGGTTTGCTAACGTTCCTCTCCTGCTTTCCCTGCTGTCGATTGTGTTGATCATGAAGCTTTTCTACGGTATTGAGCAGCGTTACGCCGTGCATCCCAACAATCTGCTGAACGTGATTGGCTCCAACACCATTGCGATCTATACCACCCACCGCATCCTCATTGAGGCCTTCAGCCTGTTCCTGATTGGCGAGATGAATGCCGCATACTGGCCGGTCTGGGCAGAGCTGGGCTTAATTCTGGTCTATCCGTTTGCCAGCCTGCTTATCTGCACCCTTGCCGGGCTCGGGGTGCGCAAACTCTCCACCGCGCTGTTTGGCGATCTTTTCTTCTCTCCTCCGTCAACGCTCTCCCTGTCACCGTCCACCCGCTAATGCCCTCTCCGCCCCCGTTTTGGGGGCGGAAAGTGACCCCGTGCGGTTACAATTTGCTTATGTAAAACGATCGAGGATAATAAAGACATTGCGTATCAGTGATATGCCCCAATACTGTTGGTATATCCATAAGAGACTCTGACATAGCCATGCCTGAACACTATCGTTATTCCTTGCCTGTCAAAGCGGGCGACCAGCGCCAGTTGGGTGAACTTACGGGCGCGGCGTGCGCCACGCTGGTGGCAGAAATTGCTGAGCGACACCCCGGCCCGGTGGTGCTTGTTGCCCCGGATATGCAAAATGCCCTGCGCCTGCACGACGAAATCCGCCAGTTCACCGATAGCCTGGTGTTCAGCCTGGCCGACTGGGAAACGCTGCCGTATGACAGCTTCTCTCCGCATCAGGAGATCATCTCCTCGCGCCTGTCGACGCTCTACCAACTGCCGACCATGCAGCGCGGTGTGCTGATTGTGCCGGTAAATACCCTGATGCAGCGCGTCTGTCCGCACAGCTATCTGCATGGTCATGCGCTGGTGATGAAAAAAGGCCAGCGCCTGTCCCGTGATGCCCTGCGCGAGCAGCTTGACGGTGCCGGCTATCGCCATGTCGATCAGGTGATGGAGCACGGGGAATACGCAACCCGCGGCGCGTTGCTTGACCTTTATCCCATGGGCAGCGACCAGCCGTATCGTCTCGATTTCTTCGATGATGAAATCGACAGCCTGCGCGTGTTCGACGCCGACACCCAGCGCACGCTGGAGGAAGTAGAGTCCATTAACTTACTGCCCGCGCATGAATTCCCGACGGACAAAACTGCCATCGAACTGTTCCGCAGCCAGTGGCGCGATAAGTTCGAGGTCAAGCGTGATGCCGAGCACATCTATCAGCAGGTCAGCAAAGGCACGCTCCCGGCCGGGATCGAATACTGGCAGCCGTTGTTCTTTAACGAGCCGCTGCCTGCCCTGTTCAGCTACTTCCCGACAAATACGCTGATTGTGAACACCGGCGATATCGACGCCAGCGCCAGCCGTTTCGAAAGCGAAACCCACGCCCGCTTCGAAAACCGGGGCGTTGACCCGATGCGTCCGCTGCTGCCGCCGGAAGCGCTGTGGCTGCGTACCGACGAACTCAATGCGGAGCTGAAGCGCTGGCCGCGGATCCAGCTCAAAACCGATTCGCTTGCCGATAAGGCCGCCAACACCAACCTCGCCTTCCGGACGCTGCCGGACCTGGCCGTACAGGCGCAGCAGAAATCGCCGCTGGATAATCTGCGCAAGTTCCTGGAGTCCTTTACCGGCCCGGTGGTGTTCTCCGTTGAGAGTGAAGGCCGCCGCGAAGCACTCGGCGAGCTGCTGGGGCGAATAAAAGTTGCGCCGAAACGCATTCAGCGCCTGAGCGACGCGGCCGGAAACGGCCGTTATCTGATGATTGGTGCCGCCGAACACGGGTTTATTGATACGCTCAACAACCTGGCGCTGATTTGCGAAAGCGATCTGCTGGGCGAGCGCGTCGCGCGGCGCCGTCAGGACAGCCGTCGAACCATTAACCCGGACACGCTGATCCGTAACCTGGCCGAACTGCATCCGGGCCAGCCGATTGTTCACCTGGAGCATGGCGTTGGGCGCTATCAGGGAATGACCACGCTGGAAGCCGGCGGCATCAAAGGTGAATACCTGATGCTGACCTACGCCAACGACGCCAAACTGTATGTTCCGGTGTCATCCCTGCATCTGATCAGCCGATACGCGGGTGGCGCGGAGGATAACGCCCCGCTGCACAAACTGGGCGGCGATGCCTGGGCTCGCGCGCGCCAGAAAGCGGCGGAGAAAGTACGCGACGTGGCGGCCGAGCTGCTGGATATCTACGCCCAGCGCGCGGCCAAAGAGGGCTTCGCCTTTAAGCATGATAAAGAGCAGTACCAGCTGTTCTGCGACAGTTTCCCGTTTGAAACCACGCCGGACCAGGCCCAGGCCATCAACGCCGTACTGAGCGACATGTGCCAGCCGCTGGCGATGGACCGCTTAGTCTGCGGCGACGTCGGCTTCGGCAAAACCGAAGTGGCGATGCGCGCCGCCTTCCTGGCGGTTGAAAACAACAAGCAGGTGGCGGTGCTGGTGCCGACCACCCTGCTCGCCCAGCAGCACTTCGACAACTTCCGCGACCGTTTCGCCAACTGGCCGGTGCGCATTGAGATGCTGTCACGTTTTCGCAGCGCCAAAGAGCAGACGCAGATCCTCGAACAGGCAAGCGAAGGCAAAATCGATATTCTGATCGGTACGCACAAGCTGCTGCAAAGCGACGTGAAGTGGAAAGATCTGGGGCTGCTGATCGTCGACGAAGAGCACCGCTTCGGGGTGCGTCACAAAGAGCGGATCAAAGCGATGCGCGCCGACGTCGATATTCTGACCCTGACCGCAACGCCAATTCCGCGTACGCTGAACATGGCGATGAGCGGCATGCGCGATCTGTCGATTATCGCCACACCACCGGCGCGTCGTCTGGCGGTGAAAACCTTTGTCCGCGAGTACGATAATCTGGTGGTACGCGAGGCGATCCTGCGTGAGGTACTGCGCGGGGGCCAGGTTTATTATCTTTATAACGACGTTGAAAATATCCAGAAAGCCGCGGACAGGCTGGCCGAACTGGTACCGGAAGCGCGTATTGCCATCGGCCACGGGCAGATGCGCGAGCGCGAGCTGGAGCGGGTGATGAACGACTTCCACCACCAGCGCTTTAACGTACTGGTGTGTACCACCATCATTGAAACCGGCATTGATATCCCGACGGCGAATACCATCATTATTGAGCGTGCGGATCACTTTGGTCTGGCGCAGCTTCATCAGCTGCGCGGTCGCGTTGGGCGTTCGCATCATCAGGCTTACGCCTGGCTGTTGACCCCGCATCCGAAAGCGATGACCACCGACGCGCAAAAGCGTCTGGAAGCCATCGCCTCGCTGGAAGACCTCGGTGCAGGCTTTGCGCTGGCCACGCACGATCTCGAGATCCGTGGTGCCGGCGAACTGCTGGGCGAGGATCAGAGCGGCTCCATGGAAACCATCGGCTTCTCGCTCTATATGGAGCTGCTGGAAAACGCGGTTGATGCCCTGAAGGCCGGACGCGAGCCGTCGCTGGAAGATCTCACCAGCCAGCAGACCGAGGTCGAGTTGCGTATGCCGTCCCTGCTGCCGGATGATTTCATTCCTGATGTGAATACCCGCCTGTCATTCTACAAACGCATTGCCAGCGCGAAGAATGAAAATGAGCTGGAAGAGATCAAAGTGGAACTGATTGACCGCTTTGGCCTGCTGCCCGATGCGGCGAGAAATCTGCTGGATATCGCGCGGCTGCGCCAGCAGGCGCAGAAGCTGGGGATCCGCAAACTTGAAGGTAATGAAAAAGGCGGCGTCATTGAATTCGCCGAGAAGAACCACGTCAACCCGATGTGGCTGATTGGCCTGCTGCAAAAACAGCCGCAGTATTTCCGCCTGGATGGGCCAACCCGTCTGAAATTTACCCAGGAGCTGGCGGATCGCAAAACCCGTATGGACTGGGTGCGTAACTTTATGCGACAGCTCGAAGAGAACGCGGTCGCGTAATCTGACCTCCCCCGTTAGCCAGTGCTGCCGGGGGGACAATTTACAAACTCTTTGCACTTCACCCGATCTTCCCGACACACCCTTTCGCCATAATTATCATTAACACCTTATAAAACAATAACCTTATCATTTATATGGATTATGGTGATGATGACCTCTTCGCGTTTTACCCGCTGGATAACCCTGTTTGCGCTGGCTGCCGCCGTCGCGGTTGCGCTTCCCGCTCGCGCAAACACCTGGCCTCTTCCACCGCCTGGCAGCAAGCTGGTCGGGGAAAACCGCTTTCATGTGGTTGAAAATAATGGCGGTTCACTGGAAGCGATTGCCAAAAAATATAACGTCGGTTTTCTGGCTCTGCTGCAGGCGAACCCCGGCGTCGATCCGTATGTCCCGCGAGCGGGCAGCGTACTGACGATCCCGTTACAAACTCTCCTGCCGGATGCCCCGCGCGAGGGGATCGTCATAAACCTGGCTGAGTTACGTCTCTATTATTATCCGCCGGGTAAAAATGAAGTGACCGTCTACCCTATCGGTATCGGTCAACTGGGCGGCGACACCCTGACACCGACGATGGTGACGACCGTCTCGGATAAACGGGCGAATCCAACCTGGACGCCAACGGCCAACATTCGCGCCCGTTATAAAGCCCAGGGCATCGATCTTCCCGCGGTTGTTCCGGCTGGCCCGGATAACCCTATGGGGCACCACGCGATCCGCCTGGCGGCATACGGTGGGGTTTACCTGCTGCACGGAACGAATGCCGACTTTGGCATCGGCATGCGCGTCAGCTCCGGCTGTATTCGTCTGCGCGATGACGATATCAAAACGCTGTTCAACGTCGTTACGCCGGGGACTAAAGTGAATATTATCAACACGCCGATTAAAGTCTCTGAGGAGCCGGGCGGCGTACGGCTGGTCGAAATTCACCAGCCGCTCTCAAAAAATATCGGCGACGATCCGCAGACGTTACCCATTAACCTGAATGCTGCGATGGTGAGCTTTAAAACGAATGCGAATACCGAGAGCCAGGTGATGGAACGTGCGATGGAGGCCCGGTCAGGCATGCCGACCGATGTCACCCGGCATCACGATATCGTTCAGCAGTCGATGTAAAACAGAACGTAAAACGCCCTGCTTAGCAGGGCGTTTTTTATTGCAGTGGCATAAATGAGGGTTTATGCCCGGCTTATTTGTAGATGACAGCCGTGCCGTGCAGCGTGTTAGGACCGGTCACAGAGGTGATGCGGTAGGATTTTGCACCCATTGCTTCCGCTTTTTGTGCCAGCTGATCTTCCAGTGAACCCAGGTTAGTCCCGGCAGACGCAGAGATCGTCCCGACTTTATGCTGATCGGCTGGCGTTGACTGAACTTGTACAGCAGCAACGCTTGCGAAAGAAAGTGAACTCAGTACGGCTGCAGCGATGAGGGTTTTTACGTTTTTCATGATGTTTACCTTTGGCAGATGAATTTGGAGGTCGTTAGCGATTTAGTTAACGATCGATAGGTAAATCATAAATGTGATCCAGCTCACGCGTCAACATAATTTTATAACGAGCATTAATTAATTTTTAAAGTCTTTAATTTTCATACATATATGATTAATTTATTTTTAAGCATTCTGCACTGGTGATGGGTTGCGTTTATTTTTATAATGGTTATTCAACAAATCAACTGAGGACCAACGGCAAATGACAACCGACGTCACGAGTTGTGCGAAGAAAAGCCGTGGCCGACCAAAAGTGTTTGACAGGGATGCAGCGCTTGATAAGGCCATGACTCTCTTCTGGCAACATGGGTATGAAGCGACCTCGCTTTCCGATCTGGTAGAAGCCACCGGCGCCAAAGCACCGACGCTCTATGCTGAATTTACCAACAAAGAGGGGCTGTTCAGGGCAGTGCTGGACCGATACATTTCGCGCTTTGCAGCGAAACACGAAGCCCAACTGTTTTGTGAAGAGAAAAGCGTTGAACAGGCGCTACGGGATTACTTCACCGCCGTTGCCACCTGCTTCACCAGTAAAGATACGCCCGCGGGCTGCTTTATGATTAACACCTCCGCCACCCTGGCGGCTGCGTCGAAAGAGATCGCCAATACGGTGAAATCGCGTCATGCCATGCAGGAAGAGACGCTCAGCGCATTTCTGGCTCAACGCCAGCAGCGCGGTGAAATTCCCGCGCACTGTCAGCCGCAGATGCTGGCGCAGTACCTGAGCTGTATTTTGCAGGGTATGTCGATCAGCGCGCGTGAAGGCGCGACGCTGGAAAAACTGCAGAATATAACCGAAACCACACTACGCTTGTGGCCTGAACTCCTCAAAATTTGAGGTAAAAAAAAGCTCCTCAGCCTGAGCGCTTGAGGAGCTAAGTTCAGAGAACATCTTTTTTACACTTTGTTATTCAGTACCAGCTGGCCATTTCCATCCAGTGGGATTTGCGTTCCTGGGTCTTTATCCATACGGATTTTGCCCTGCTGATCGCCAATTTTGTAGGTCACGTCATAACCCAGCATTTTTTCCGACTTGTCATAGACGGTTTTACAACGCTGCTGAGTCGTGGTGTAAGTATCGTTATCCTGCATCGCACCCTGCACCTGGTTGCCGGCATAGCCGCCACCCAGCGCACCAACGACGGTCGCGACATCTTTACCCCGGCCACCGCCAAACTGGTGACCAATTACCCCACCCGCTACTGCACCCAGAACAGAGCCGGCAATACGGTTTTCATCCTGTACCGGACGACGGTGGGTCACGGAGACGTTACGGCACTCCTGACGAGGGGTTTTTACGGTTTCTTTAATGGGAGTTGCAGAAACCACCTGCGCATACTGCGGGCCGCGATCTAATACGTTGAGACTGGCAACAGCAGCCACACCTAACGCCGCTGCGACACCAATCCCTATACCCGCCAACATAGATTTATTCACGGGACTTCCTCCTTTGTTGCTATTGGTAACAATTTTGCAATGAAGCCACGGCTTCGCCAATAAGACAAAGGATCAAAAAGTGGACACTGGAGAGGGATATATCATGTTTAGGAGAACTCTTAAGCACCGAATCCATGACGGGCAGCATGATATGCTAAAAACTCCCTCCGGAGGGCCCGGAGGGAGTGAAAGATTAGTGGAGTTTAAGACGCGGACGGATGACGCGGTTGATTCTGCCCACCAGCATCATCAGGCCCGTTTTGAAGTAGCCGTGCAGTGCGATCTGGTGCATACGGTACAGTGAAATATAGACAAAGCGTGCTATGCGCCCTTCTACCATCATCGAGCCACGCATCAGGTTACCCATCAGGCTACCGACGGTAGAGAAGTTGGACAGCGATACCAGAGAGCCGTGGTCTTTATAGACATACGTCTTCATCGGTTTGCCTTTGTACTGCGCCAGAATGTTATGCAGCACCAGGCTTGCCATCTGGTGCGCAGCCTGAGCACGCGGCGGCACGAAGCCACCTTCAGGCCGCGCGCAGGAAGCACAGTCGCCAATCGCAAAGATTTCCGGGTCGCGCGTGGTTTGCAGCGTTGGCTCCGTCACCAGCTGGTTAATGCGGTTCGTTTCCAGACCACCGATATCTTTCATGAAATCAGGCGCTTTGATACCTGCCGCCCAGACCATCAGATCCGCTTTGATGTACTCGCCGTCTTTGGTGTGCAGACCGCCTTCGTCGGCGCTGGTCACCATCGTCTGTGTCAGCACCCGCACACCCAGTTTGGTAAGTTCATTGTGCGCCGCACCGGAGATACGCGGAGGCAGCGCCGGGAGGATGCGTTCACCGGCTTCGACCAGCGTGACGTTCAGCGCGTCGTTTGTTAACCCTTTATAGCCGTAGCTGTGCAGCTGTTTCACCGCATTGTGCAGCTCAGCAGAGAGCTCTACCCCCGTTGCCCCGCCGCCGACAATCGCAATGTTAACCTTGCCATTCGCACCCATATTATTGGTGTACTTCAGGAACAGGTTCAGCATCTCCTGATGGAAACGACGTGCCTGGTGCGGGTTATCAAGGAAGATACAGTGCTCTTTCACGCCCGGCGTGTTGAAATCGTTAGAGGTACTGCCCAGCGCCATTACCAGCGTGTCATACGCCAGTTTGCGTTCAGGAACCAGCAGCTCGCCTTTTTCATCACGCAGCTCTGCCAGGGTGATGGTTTTGCTTTCACGGTTGATATCCACCACGGAACCCAGCTGGAACTGGAAATGGTGATTGCGTGCGTGCGCCAGATAGCTCAGCGCATCCACGCCCTCATCCAGCGATCCGGTCGCCACTTCGTGCAGCAACGGTTTCCACAGGTGACTGTGGTTACGATCCACCAGCGTGATTTTGGCTTTTTTACCGCGACCCAGCTTCTTACCCAACTGTGTGGCCAGCTCCAGCCCGCCAGCACCACCGCCTACAATCACTATCTTTTTCAATGGCGTAGTCAACGTGACCCCCTCAAATTATTAACCAATTGTTAATTAAAAGTTATAAAAATAACCCTTAATTAACAACAGGTTACAGCACTGAAACCATTCAGGTGAATTGAGAATACCACGTCAGGCGCATTGGTCATACCAAAATTGATATGCATCAAGTTTTGATGGCTTAAAAGTAGACAATTCTGGACAAAAAGAAACCCGGTACGCATTAGCGACCGGGTTCCGGAGGTGACTGACTGTGGCTTAGCCCAGCGTTTTAAAGGCTTTTATGCGCTGCAGATGTGGGGAGATGTTCTTGAACTTATGGGTCTGTTCTTCATCCCAGACAATCTCATAGTAATGATGCAGAAGCTCCGCAGCCCGGTGGCTGTTGAGCGCCTCATCATTACGCGAAAGGATCACCAGACACCGGTCGCGGTTTTTATCGCGAAAATTACTGACGCACTTGGTGGCAATATCGACGTACTCTTCCGGGCGGTCAATTTTGCCTTCCATGTTCTCATTCGGGAAAAGGTTAGGATTAAATACAACCTGGCGTATGTCGCACAGAAAACCAATCCGCTCTGCCCAGTAGCCACCCAGGCCCACGCCGCAAATCAGCGGGCGATCGTCGATATTAAGCTGCAGCATCTTGTCCACTTCTTTGAGCAGATGCTGCATATCATGCTTCGGATGGCGCGTGCTGTAGCTGATCAACCGGACATCGGGATCGATAAACTGCAGCTGCAACACCTTCTCATGATTACCAGGACTGTTTGAGTCAAAACCGTGTAAATAGATGATCATTGTCTTCTCACCATGCTACGCCTTCCGGGAGGGATTACAGGCTGGCTTTGTGCGCCTGCCAGCGCTCATTCAGGTCTTCAAGCCGGGCGTTGACCGTCTTCCAGCGCGCCGAATCCATCAGCTCCTGACGGCTAAATGAACCTTTATGATACAATTGTGTAACACGCTCAGCATTGATCGGCGACAGGTTATCCAGCACGCTAACAGCCCCTTTACGATTATTGCAGACCAGGATCATATCGCAACCTGCGTCCAGCGACGCCTGACCGCGTTCTGCATAGCTGCCCATAATTGCCGCCCCTTCCATCGACAAATCGTCGGAGAAAATCACGCCATTGAAACCCAGCTCCTGGCGCAATACGGTTTTCAGCCAGTGCGGAGAGCCACTGGCCGGCCGCGGGTCGACGTCGCTGTAAATCACGTGGGCAGGCATGATAGCGTCAAGTTTGTTATCGGTGATAAGTGAACGGAACACCGACATATCTTTGGCACGAATTTCCGCTTCCGGGCGCGGATCGCGCGGGGTCTCTTTATGGGAATCCGCCGTCACGGCTCCGTGGCCCGGGAAGTGTTTGCCGGTGGTTTTCATACCTGCATCGTGCATCCCGTCGATAAATCGGGTCGCCATTGCCAGCGCAATACGCGGATCTTCATGGTATGAGCGCTCACCAATCGCGGCGCTGATATGGCCCACGTCCAGCACCGGGGCGAAGCTGATGTCGATATCCATAGCAATCATTTCACTGGCCATCAGCCAGCCAGCGTCCTGCGCCAGTTTTCCCCCCTCTTCCGTCCCGAGCAGCGCGGCGAAAGACTGGGCAGCCGGCAGATGGGTGAAACCGTCGCGAAAACGCTGCACGCGCCCGCCTTCCTGATCGACGGCCACCACCAGATGGTTACGCGACGCGGCGCGGATCTGACGCACCAGCTCGCGCAGCTGCGCCGGATCGTGATAGTTGCGGGTAAACAGGATCAGGCCGCCCACCAGCGGATGCGCCAGAATGTCACGCTCCTCCGCATCCAGCTCAAACCCTTCAACATTCAACATGACTGGACCCACACTCACCTCTCTTATCCTTTCGTTTGTAACTGACGCCAGGCATCGTTTGCCAGCGCAATAAATTGTTTATCTCTGGACTGCTGAAGGCGCATTTCAAACCAGCCCGCCATCAGCATAATGACCCAGGGTCGCCAGCGTCTCACCTGACGAGCCAGCGCGTCGGCGTCAATATGCGCTACTCTGGCATACTCTCTGATGAGCGTCAGCCGCGCGGCGTCACTTTCCGTCCAGACCGCGGCCAGCTCCAGCGCCACATCGCCGTCTCCGGCATATTCCCAGTCAATAAGTCTGGCTCCTCCTGACGTATGCACAATGTTCCCGGCGTGTACATCCATATGTAACGGTGAGAGCCGAATCGGTTGCGGCTCGCCCGCTTTACGCAGCCGTTTGAGATGCGCAAGCCAGACCGGGGTACGTCTTTTCGGGGAGGCTTGCTGCCAGTAGTGCTCAAGCAGCGGAAGTAACGCGATTCGCCACCCCAGACGCTGTTGCTGGTGCAGATGATACAGCATCGCCGCGAGCTCCGGGGTGTCCGGCAGCGCGCTTTTCACCTCGCCCTCAAGATAGTCGACGGCCATCCAGCCCTGTCGGAAAAAACGGGGTTCCGGCACGAGATCCGACGGAAGACGTCTGAGGGCACGAAACTGACGACGAAAATGGAAAGCGGGCGCGAAGGGATCGTGATTATGCCGTAAGACCAGACGGTGCGCACCCTGCTCCAGAATACAACTCGCGCCGCCAAGCCCGGAGTGGGCCTGCGGCGCGATAAGGCGGTACTGCGGAAAATAGCGCGTCAGGATCGCATCACGCGTGCTGTCATTGTTGCGTAACCGCACCTTTACCTGACCAGATAATTTCGCCTGTCTGAACCAGCATCAGTTGCATCTGCAGGGCTGGGGTATTCACGTTGCCGGTCGCATTAGAGTACAGCACATACTGGGCGCCAACGTTGCGGGCAATCCCAATCGCCTTGCTGCGAGTGCCGAGGCTATCCTGCGGCGACAGGCCGAGTTGCTGTTTGGCCACCGCAAGCTGCTGAGCAGAGACCAGCGTAAACTTGCCGTTGTTCGCCAGGGCATTGCGCAGGGTTTCCGTCGCTTCGCCCGCGTTCAGCGAACCGTTAGTACGGTTGTTAACGCTGTCGACCAGCAGCACGCCGCCTGCCGTCACGCCCTGTGCCTGCAGCATTTTACCGACCATCGGTTGCATTGCACCGTTCCAGTCATAATGGCGCACGCGCGGCGTAGGCTGTGACGTCTGGTCCGGGTGCTCAATTGGACCAGGCTGTGACGGAATGGACGGTACAGACGGCACGGTTGGCTGTGGCTCCGTTGGCGTTGTCGGCTGCTCAGTACCCGGTTTAGCCTCTTCTACAGGTGCAGGCTGTTCAGTACGGGTCACACACCCTGCCAGAAACAGAGCGAAAGCTGTCACGAGCGCATAACGGCTCAAATTTTTAATCAAAGTTCACCCCTTACAGATAAAGATAAAGTCTTACCTTATGTGCACCCAAATAGCTGGCGCTGTCATAGATCGTTACCGACGACCTCGCCGGAAGGGTGACGCTGCGCGGCGCCTCCAGCGGATGCATTTCAAGACCTCTTACGTCATACCAGAAAAAACGGTAGTGGACCGTCACGGGTTCATTTCGTTCGTTAAAGAGCGCAGAGGAGGCTGAAGACTTAATTTCACTGACGGTTAACGCGGGCTGTTGCGCCGTAATACCCGCCGCCAGCACGGAGGACTCCATCACCAGCGTCTGTTCATCGCTCACGGGGATCGCCGGGCGCGTGCTGCATCCCACAATCATCATCGTCATTACCAGCGCTGCAATACGCCCTTTAAACATGTCAAAGACCTTTGTGTGCCAGCATCGGCCCCAGAGGACGTCCACCCAGCAGATGCATGTGAATATGATAAACTTCCTGGCCGCCATGACGATTACAGTTCATGATCAGACGGTAACCGTCTTCCGCTATGCCTTCCTGCTCGGCAATTTTCGCCGCCACCGTCAGCATACGACCTAACGCCACTTCGTGCTCGGTTTTTACGTCATTTACGGTCGGAATCAGAATATTGGGAATGATAAGGACGTGTGTCGGTGCCTGGGGGGAAATGTCCCGGAAAGCCGTCACCAGTTCATCCTGATAGACGATATCCGAGGGGATTTCGCGACGGATAATTTTACTGAAAATCGTTTCTTCAGCCATGACCTTTTCCTTTTTTGTTAAATCTGGCGTGGTGCGTCCGCTGATAACACACTCTCGGGAAGACTGTGTGACACAATCCAAGAGTATGAGCGAGTTTCTCCTGTCCTTTCAACCTTCTCCCCCGAATTCTTTCCTGAATCTTCATCAGCTGAATGAAGAGTGACCGCTCAGGCGTATTCACTGGCTGAAACATTATTTCAGTTCCGCTCGACACATCTGTTTACAGCATTAATGGCAATGCGTATATTTCGCATTTGCATTTTCATGCGCATTTTTAACATAGAAAACGACGTCAGACCGCGATCGCGGGACTGATGCTACCAACCTTCACCGTTCTTAAGGGTTTGATCATGTCTTTCAATCATCATACCAGGGATGGGCAACGTCAGCCTGTCGCAACGCCTTCGTTGCTGGCAGCCTGTATTGCTATGGCATTGATGCCAGCCGTGAGTTTTGCTGCCTCCACAGACGAAGATACCGTTGTGGTTGATGGCAGTTTCGATAACGCGCCTGCCTTGTCCGACGGGCAGGATCGGGACTACAGCGTCAAGACCACCACCACCGGGACCAAACTGCTCCTCGTGCCTCGCGATATTCCGCAGTCCGTCAGCGTCATCAGCCAGCAGCGCATGGCGGATCAAAACCTGCAGTCTATCGGCCAGGTGTTAACTAATACCACTGGCGTGACGGCGCAGGTTCAGGACAGCGACCGTACCGTATTTTACTCACGCGGATTCTTCGTGAGTAACTATGCGTACGATGACCTGCCGACCTCCATCAGCGAAGTGTGGAACTTCGGCGATACTGCCGCCGATACCGCGATTTATGACCGTATCGAAGTGGTACGCGGCGCAACCGGCCTGATGTCCGGGACGGGAAACCCGGCGGCCTATGTCAATATGGTGCGCAAACATGCAGACAGCAATGAATTCAAAGGTAATGTCAGTGCCAGCTACGGCAGCTGGGATAAACAGCGCTACGTGCTGGATCTGCAGGCGCCGCTGGTGGAGTCCGGCAAGATACACGGCCGCCTGATTACGGGCTATCAGGATAACGACAGCTTTGTTGATAACTACCACTACCGTAAAAAATTCCTCTACGGCGTGGTGGATGCGGATGTGACCGACAGCACGACCCTTTCTGTCGGCTATGAATACCAGGAAAGCAACACCGAGGATCCGACCTGGGGCGGATTGCCAACCTGGAACAGCGACGGGAGTAAAACCCATTACGATCGTAGCCAGACCGTAGCGCCAAAGTGGGCATATTCGGATAAAGATAACACCCGCATTTTCGCCAACCTGACTCAGCGCTTTGACAACGGCTGGGAAGCCCACATCAACGGCATGCATGCTGATACGAATTTCGACAGCAAACTGATGTATATGTCCGGCTATCCCGATCAAGCGACCGGTGCAGGCATGGTGGGCTATGGTGGCTGGAACAAAGGCGAGCGCAAACAGGATGCGGTTGATGCCTTCCTGCGGGGCGGATTCGATCTCTTTGGCCGTCAGCACGAAATGATGTTTGGCGGCAGCTTAAGCCGCCAGCGCAACCATTATGACAATAGGATGCCGGATGCGTTATACGGCATGATCGACGTGGGTAATTTCAAAAACTGGAACGGGGATATTGCCGATCCTCAGTGGACGCCATGGAAGCTCTATAGCCAGGACGACATCCGTCAGTCATCGGCCTATACTTCCGCCCGCTTCTCGCTTGCCGATCCGCTGCACCTGATCCTCGGGGCGCGCTATACCAACTATAACATTCGCTATAACCCGGCGGGCTCTCCGGACACCCGTCTGGAAAGTACCAAAGATGACGTCACGCCTTACGCGGGCCTGGTCTACGACATTAATGAAGACTGGTCGACTTACGTCAGCTATACCTCAATCTTCCAGCCTCAGGACAAGCGTAATGCCAGTGGTCGTTACCTCGACCCAACGACGGGTAAAAGCTATGAAGCCGGTGTGAAAGCGGACTGGTTCAATACCCGCCTGACCACCTCGCTGGCAATTTTCCGCATTGAACAGGATAACGTGGCGAGCAACACTTATACCTACATGCCGAGCGGTGAATCCATTTATGAATCGCTGGACGGTGTGGTGAGTAAAGGGATTGAGTTCGAGCTTAACGGCGCGCTGACGGATAACTGGCAGCTAACGTTCGGCGCAACCCGCTACATTGCTGAAGATAAAAACGGCAACGCAGTCAGCTCCGATCAGTCGCGCACAACCATGAAGCTGTTTACCCGTTATCAACTGCCAATGCTGCCAGAACTAACCGTGGGCGGTGGCGTAAACTGGCAGAATAAGGTGTGGACGGATGTGGACGGCGGCCCGGCGGGACAATCACGTGCAGAGCAAGGCAGTTACGGGCTGGTTAACCTGTTCAGCCGTTATCAGGTCACCAAAGAGTTTGCCGTCCAGGCTAACGTCAACAACCTGTTTGACAAAGAGTATTACGATTACGTCGGCTCTTATGTGGTTTACGGCGCGCCGTTGAACGTCTCGGTGAGCGCGAGCTACGACTTCTGAGTGTTTAGCCGGGTGGCGGCTGCGCCTTACCCGGCCTACATTTGCACTCCGTTGCCCCGGTAAGCGCAGCCGCCACCGGGCACAACAAACCGCAGCAATAAAAAAGGCAGCCATTCGGCTGCCTTAGTCTCCCCTGCTCACAGCTTAGCTGTTGCGGATGTACTCATCCATTTCGGTTTTCAGGTTATCGGATTTCGTACCGAAGATTGCCTGAACACCAGAACCTGCAACAACCACGCCCGCTGCGCCCAGTTTTTTCAGACCCGGCTGGTCTACTTTCGCAACATCGGCAACGCTCACACGCAGACGAGTGATACACGCGTCCAGGTTAGTGATGTTCTCTTTGCCACCGAACGCTGCAACCAGGGCCGGAGCCATTTCGCTGGTCACACCTGCTTTGCTGTCTTCAGTTGCATCTTCACGGCCTGGGGTTTTCAGGTCCAGTGCTTTGATCAGCACGCGGAAGATGGTGTAGTAGACAACGGCATAGCACGCACCCACGATTGGGAACAGCCACAGTTTGCTGCTGTTACCGGACAGAACGATAAAGTCGATCAGACCGTGAGAGAAGGACGTACCGTCACGCATACCCAGCAGGATACAGATTGGGAACGCCAGACCCGCCAGAATCGCGTGGATAACGTACAGGATCGGCGCAACGAACATGAAGGAGAACTCGATCGGCTCGGTGATACCGGTCAGGAACGAGGTCAGCGCTGCGGAGATCATGATACCGCCCACTTTTGCACGGTTCTCTGGTTTAGCAGAGTGCCAGATTGCAATCGCAGCAGCCGGCAGGCCGTACATTTTGAACAGGAAGCCACCAGACAGTTTGCCTGCAGTTGGATCACCTGCCATGTAACGTGGGATATCACCGTGGAATACCTGGCCCGCTGCGTTGGTGAATTCACCAATTTGCATCTGGAATGGAACGTTCCAGATGTGGTGCAGACCGAATGGCACCAGGCAACGCTCGATGAAGCCGTAGATACCAAACGCCACAACCGGGTTCTGGTAAGCAGCCCACTGAGAGAAGGTCTGGATCGCGGAACCGATTGGTGGCCAGATGAAGGACAGGATCACGCCAGTGAAAATCGCTGCCAGACCAGAGATGATCGGAACGAAACGCTTGCCCGCGAAGAAGCCCAGATACTCAGGCAGCTTGATGCGATAGAAGCGGTTAAACATATACGCTGCAATCGCACCGGAGATGATACCGCCCAGAACACCGGTGTCTGCCAGGTGTTTCGCGGCAATCTCTTCTGCCGGTAAATGCAGAACCAGAGGCGCAACCACAGCCATGGTTTTCACCATGATGCCGTAGGCAACCACTGCAGCCAGCGCAGAAACGCCGTCGTTATTGGTGAAGCCCAGCGCCACACCGATCGCGAAGATCAGAGGCATGTTAGCAAAGACGGAACCGCCTGCTTCGGCCATCACATGGGAAACTACGGCTGGCAGCCAGCTGAAGTTTGCAGAACCGACACCCAGCAGGATACCTGCGATAGGCAGTACGGATACTGGCAGCATCAGCGATTTACCGACCTTTTGCAGGTTAGCAAATGCATTCTTAAACATAATTGAGAGTGCTCCTGAGTATTTGTGCTTTTTTTACGCTTTCACGCATTGGCCCGGGGGGAGTACCGTGCCGTGGACAGGACATCTAAGCGCCCTTTATTTATTACACAGAGTAAAATAATTCCCTCTGGGATTGTTTGACGGCTATCACGTTTCAGCTTAAGACGGACGAAAAACTTGCAGTTATTTACAAAAAGCATGTCTGGATGTGTCTAAATACATCCTCACCGCCCCAAATGAGGCGGTGAACTTTACTCGTTTTGTTTATTAATTACGAGCCTAAAAAAAACAGGTGTATCAGACAGATTGCAGGCGGGCGGGGTCGATATGGAACAGCGCAGAGAAGTTTTCCGTCGTGACGCGGGCCAGCTCTTCGATGCTGACGCCTTTAAGCACGGCCATGTATTCCGCAACGTCTCGCGTCATGGCTGGCTGGTTCTCTTTCCCGCGATGCGGTACCGGTGCCAGATACGGAGAGTCTGTTTCTACCAGAATGCGGTCGAGCGGAACATAACGCGCAGCATCACGCAGCTGCTCTGCATTACGGAACGTCACGATCCCGGAAAACGAAATATAAAACCCTAGATCAAGCAGTTTACCCGCCGTTTCTCTGTCTTCTGTGAAACAGTGTAGTACGCCACCGCAATCCGTCACCTTTTCTTCCTGGAGGATCGCCAGCGTATCGGCGCGTGCATCACGGGTATGCACGATGACCGGTTTGTTCAGCTCGCGGCCAATGCGGATATGGTTGCGGAAGGATTCCTGCTGGTGCGGTTTCGTTTCCGGCGTGTAAAAATAGTCCAGCCCGGTTTCACCCATCGCCACGACGCCCTCTTCCGCAGCCAGTCGGCGTAACTCATCAACATCGTACGCTTCATCCTGGTTCAGCGGATGCACGCCGCAGGAGAACACCACGTTATCGCGAACGCCCACCAGCTTACGCATGGCGCGGTACCCCGGCAACGTCGTCGCCACGGCAAGACAAAATTTCACATCGCGGGCAGCGGCTTTTGCCAGCACGTCATCCACGTCATTGTGAAGGGATTGATAATCCAGGCCATCAAGATGGCAGTGTGAGTCGACTAAAAACATAATGTCTCTCTCAGAGATGGGAAACAGGCGGCGTAACGCCTGGTTGCAGGTAATGTTCAATACGCAGTAACTGGTCGGTCAGTAACAGCTCGCGATTAAGACCCGTTACGGTTAAAAGCTGTTCCCGGCTTTCGCAGATATCATGAAGGATAGCGTGCAAGGACGTTCCTGAAAGGCGGCTCGCCAGCAGGTTCACCAGTGGCCACGCGTCCGGGTTTGTCAGTAGCGTTGCCCGCTGCTGGAGCTTTAGCGCATCCAAAAGTAAGGACGCCAGCCAGTGCAAACGCTCAACGGCCCGATCGCTATTCAGTGCAGGCAGCAAGCTCAACCAGTCCTGGCTGTTGAGCGAAGCCTCGACAGCCTTACAGAGCGTTTCTCGCTGCGACCAGACGTCGGGTTGCAGTAATGCCAGCGCCGCTGCGGGCGCGCCGCTGCTCAGGCGAAGCGCAGAGAGCGCACTTTCCTGTGACGTTGTCACCTCGCGTTCTAGCCAGCTCAAGGACCATGATTCCTGGGGCACCGCAAGGTGATGAAGACGACAGCGGCTGCGCAACGTTGCCAGCAATCGGCCCGGATCGCGGCATGAGAGGAAGAACCATGTTTTCTCCGGCGGCTCTTCCAGCGTTTTGAGCAGCGCGTTAGCCGCCGCCTCGGTCAGTAATGCAGCGTCGTTGAGCCAGACGACTTTCGCCCCGCCCAGTCGCGCATGTTCGTACAGTTTTTCACTGACTTCACGCACGGCATCAATACCGAGCGCGCTTTTGCCCTTCTCAGGCGCCAGCGTGTAATAGTCAGGATGCGTGCCCGCCTGCATCAGCTGGCAGCCACGGCATTTCCCGCAGCTTTTGTGCCCTTCAGGCTGCTGGCACATCAGGAAACGGGTAATGGCGTAAATTAGCGCATCATCCCCCATCCCCGGCAATGCCTGAATCAGTAACGCATGATGCCCCCGACCGGCCTGATAGCTGTTGATCAGCTGTTCAAAGTGCGGGCGCAACCATGGATACCATTTCATGCCTGCTGCTCCTGTAGCCACTGCGTAACGGTCTGCTGGATGTCTTGCGTGACGTCTTCCAGCGATTGCGTCGCATCGATGGTACGAATTGAGCTGTCCTGCGCGGCCAGCTCAAGATAGCGTGCGCGGGTGCGGTTAAAGAAATCAAAGGACTCTTGTTCAATGCGATCCAGCTCGCCGCGCGCGCGGGCGCGTTTGAGGCCCACTTCCGGAGTGACATCCAGATAGAGCGTCAGGTCCGGGCGAAAATCACCCAGTACGGCATTACGCAGCGTTGCCAGCATTGTCTGGTCAATACCGCGTCCCCCGCCCTGATACGCCTGAGTGGACAGATCGTGACGGTCGCCGATCACCCACTTGCCATCGGCCAGAGCGGGTTTAATCACCGTCTCAACCAGCTGGACGCGGGCCGCATAGAACATCAGCACTTCGGCTTTGTCAGTGATAACTTCGTCACCAACAGATTTGATATCCAGCACCAGGCTGCGCAGTTTCTCAGCCAGCTGAGTGCCGCCTGGCTCTCGGGTGAAGACCATGTCAGTGACGCCAAGCGCGTTCAGCGTTTCCACCACTACGTCGCGAGCGGTGGTTTTCCCCGCGCCTTCGAGTCCCTCAATGACAATGTATTTACTGCGCATTTTTTTCCTTAAGTGCCTTCAGATAGTCCTGAACAGAGCGATTATGACTGACAAGGTTGGTGTTAAAGGTGTGCCCCCCTTTTCCGTCAGCCACAAAATAGAGATACGGTGTTTTGGCCGGATGCGCGGCGGCTTTAAGCGACGCCTCGCTCGGCGTTGCAATCGGGCCCGGCGGCAGGCCGTTAATGACGTAGGTATTATACGCCGTTGGCGTCTCGAGATCTTTCCTCGAAATCTTTCCGCTGTAGCGCTCGCCCATGCCGTAAATAACGGTAGGGTCGGTTTGCAGACGCATGCCAATGCGAAGACGGTTGATAAATACCGACGCGACCCGATCGCGCTCGGCAGCAACGGCAGTCTCTTTCTCGATGATCGAAGCCATGGTCACGAACTGGTTTTGATCTTTATAGGGCAGCCCTTCCATACGCCCTTCCCAGGCGGAATCGACTGCCGCGACCATCTTTTTGTGCGCCCGTTTAAGAATCGCGACATCCGTCGTGCCCGCGGTGTACATCCAGGTGTCCGGCCAGAACCAGCCTTCCACCCACTCGGGATGCTCAAATTTCAGCACCCCGGCGACCGTCTCGTAACGATCATCTTTCAGAGTGTGCTTGATATAGGGCGCTTCACGCAGCTGTTTCAGGTAATCGCTCAGTCGCATCCCTTCGACAAAACGCAGCGGGAACTGCGCTTCTTTGCCACTTTCCAGCAGCTGCAGCATCTCCCTGACGGTCATGCCGGGCGTAAAACGATAGGTACCGGCCTTGAAGTGAGACAGTTCCGGCTCGATACGCAGTAACCACTGGAACACGCGCGGGCGGTTGATGATTTTATCGCTGTAAAGCTGTTCGCCCAGCGCCATCCGCCCGGTACCGGCTTTAAGGGTAAAAATCGTCTCGTCTTTAATGAGGATCTTACTGTCCGCCAGCTGGAAAACTTTCCATACACCGACGCCGGCGGCAGCGCCGAGGACAACCAACAGTAACAGAACAAGGCGTAACAGTTTCATCATGCTAATCGGACGACTCACAAATTGGGGCTAAATAGTGGTAAAGTTCGCGCGCGGGCCACTCTCGCTCTGCGTAGCGCTGTACGGGGACAACCGGCATTAGCGCGTTACAGATAAGCACTTCATCAGCCTGCGCGAGCGCCGTTAGCGGCGCATTCACTTCGACAACGCGATACGCGGTCAGTGCAAGTTGGGCGATAATAAACTGCCGCATAATGCCGTTTACGCCCGCCTGATCGAGGCGTGGGGTAAAGACATCCTGCCCACAGCGCCAGAACAGATTTGCGGCACAGCATTCCGTAAGCCACCCATCGCTGTCAAGGACAAGGGCTTCATCGGCATCCGTCTGCTCAAGATGAGAACGAATCAGCACCTGCTCAAGGCGGTTGAGGTGCTTCATTCCTGCAAGATAAGGGTTGCGACCCAAGGGGATCGGGCTGAGAGCAAGCGTTACGCCGGTTTCTTTCCAGCGTGCGTAATGCGTAGGATATTCAGAAACGCTCAGGATGCGCACCGGTTGCTGACAGCCTGCGGGGCTATAGCCGCGACCGCCAGCTCCACGCGTGATAACGACCTTTAACACGCCGTCACCCTGTTTTTGCGCCATATCCCGCATTTCCGCAGCAAGGGTTTCCCATGCATCAAACGGGATAGCCAACCTTGTGCAGGCCGTCTGCAAACGTGTCAGATGGTGGCTGAAAAGTGAAACAACGCCGCCGCTAATTCGAGCAGTGGTAAAACAACCATCCCCAAACTGAACGCTACGATCGTTCACATCTAACTTTTTTTGTAACTCACCATTAATTAGATACATTCACCCTCCATATAAATACCTGACTAGGGTGGCAGGTGAAAGAGGATATCGCAAGTCTGTTATCTTCGAATAAATGTAAAAAAGCACAGGAAGGTTGGGCGCGCCTACGCCTGTATACATGAGAGAAATGCTATTCATCTATTAATGAATAAATGAAATATTATTCACGGATAGGATTATTAAAGTTAAATTAAAAACACTCATTAGATATAGTTTATAGTTCATATTTTAGCACATAGATATAATCCCCCATGTGAATACCCAAGTGCGCAAGATGGTTTTAAAAACACAAGACAATGTTTCTTGCTGAAAACTATC
Organism: Enterobacter cloacae complex sp. IR5458; assembly: GCF_049238025.1. NCBI lineage: Bacteria > Pseudomonadati > Pseudomonadota > Gammaproteobacteria > Enterobacterales > Enterobacteriaceae > Enterobacter > Enterobacter cloacae complex sp. IR5458. The sequence continues at coordinate 61,381 of NZ_JBMKIF010000022.1, read as the reverse complement.
GAGCATCATCACATCGTGTGCCATGAGTACTCACCTGTGTTTTATATCAATCACACTCTTCAAGGACATTATCAATGAAAGGAAAAGTAGCGGCTGTTGCCTTAATCACTACACTCGGAATGGTTTCTGCCGCGCAGGCCGATGATGGACAGGTAAATTTCACCGGTAATATCATCGAGCAAGGTTGTAAAATTGACACCACCATGACCGCGCCGCAGACCGTCAAGTTAGGTGATATCGCTAAAACTGCTCTGCCAGAGGCTGGTTCCGTTGCCGCGAATACTCGCTTTACTCTGAAACTGTCTGAGTGCCCGGCAGACCTGAAAGGCAAAGCTGTTGTTGTGAAATACACCGGCAAACCAGACGCCACTAATAATGACTATCTGGAAGTCACCGGCGCAGGCACCACTGGCGTTGCCAAAGGCGTTGCTATTCAGTTGCTGAACGGCGACGGCACCGCGTTACCGCTGGCAACCGCATCTAAAGCAGCGACCATCGATGCGACTGCTGGCACCGCTACCATGAATTTCAGCGCACAGTATATCGCAACTGCCGCTACCGTTGAGGCGGGTTCCGCTAACGGTACCGCTAACTTTACGCTGGCATACAATTAATCATCGCGCGATAAATTTCCGCCTTTGGCTATAAGCAATGCCGGGGCTTCCCGGCATTGCTATTTTGAGGTTAACCAGATGAAATTAGTGAATTCATTAATCGCCGCTGCATTTGTTTTTTCAATGGCAACAGCGCAAGCGGGTGTTATTATTGGAGGCACTCGCATTATATATCATGCAGACAAAAAAGAATCTTCCCTGGACGTCAAAAACCCAGACCCATACTCCTATTTAATTCAGTCATGGGTTGATAAAGATGAAAACGACACCAGTAAAACACCGTTTATCGTCACGCCGCCCCTGTTCCGCTTAGCTGGCAATGAAGAAAACAAACTGCGTATTATTAATACGGGCGGGAATCTGCCACAGGATCGTGAGTCACTGTTCTGGATGAACATTAAAACCATTCCGGCAACAGAAAAGTTAGACAACGTAAATACCCTACAGATTGCGATTAAGACACGTATCAAACTCATTTATCGCCCCGCATCGCTTACTGAGATGCCGGAAAAGTTTGCCAGCAAGCTTAGCTGGAAACGCAGCGATCAACAGCTTACGGTCAGTAACCCAACCCCCTATTACATGAACTTCAGCGAAGTCAAAGTCGGTGCCAGTACGGTTACGGATGCGACATACGTTGCGCCCATGTCCAGCGCGACCTTCAGTCTTCCGGCAAATGCCAAAGGCAATATTCGCTGGAAAATTATCAGTGACTTCGGCGCAGCTGGCGCGGAACACCAGACGCAGTAATCACTCATTAGATACTCGGACTCCGAAAGGATCACGGAATGATCAGAGCTAAAAAAAATAAGATCTCGCCAACCAGGCTGGCCTGCTTCATCGCATTGCAGTGTACGTTCTCGTTGTCGCACCCTGCCTGTGCCCGGGAATATTTTAACCCCGCGCTACTGGGTATTGACGGTCCAGGTAAAGACATTTCTGACCTGAGTGCCTTTGAAGAAGGTGTTGGCCAAATGCCGGGTACTTATCGCGTTGACGTGCTGGTCAATCAGACATTGACTGGCACACATGACATTGAATTTAGCATGCAAAAGGACAGTCACGGCCAGACATCATTGCAACCGTGCATAAGCATGGAGATGCTACGTGACTTTGGCGTCCGAACCGAGCAATTTCCGCAACTGACCGGAGAGAACCATTGCGCAAACCTGGCCGCTATTCCCAACGCTGCTACTCAGTTCGTCTTCAATAAACAGCAACTTTTGTTGAGCATCCCTCAGGCGGCGATGAATAACCAGGCGCGTGGATATATTGCTCCAGAACGCCTGGATGAAGGCATCAATGCGCTGCTGCTTAATTACAGCTTTACAGGCGGCAACACCCAGGCTCGTCACTCTGATATGACCGATTCAGACAGCTATTACCTGAACCTGCGCCCAGGGCTAAATATCGGCCCATGGCGCGTTCGTAACTACAGCACCTGGTCACGCAATACCAGCGGCGACAATACCCAGAATAACTGGGATTCGGCATATACCTACGCTCAGCGAAATATTATCGCGCTCAAAAGTCAGCTGACACTTGGCGAAAGCAACTCCCCTTCCGATCTGTTTGACAGCGTGCCTTTCCGGGGTGCGCAACTGGCCTCCGATGACGACATGCTGCCTGACAGCCTGCGCGGCTACGCACCGGTGGTTCGCGGAATTGCCCGGACCAACGCCCAGGTCATCATTAAACAAAACGGCTACACCATTTACCAAAGCTATGTGTCGCCGGGGGCATTTGAGATCACTGACATGTATCCCACGGGCAGTAGCGGCGATCTGGACGTGACGATTAAAGAAGCTGACGGCAGCGAACAGCACCAGTTGGTCCCCTTCGCCTCACTGCCGGTTCTACAGCGTGAAGGTCGTTTAAAGTACAGCCTGACCAGCGGTCAGTACCGTCCTTACGACAGCGCCGTCGATAAAACATTCTTTACTCAGGGCTCGGCCATCTACGGCCTGCCAGCAGGATTTACCGCCTACGGCGGCGGACAGCTATCGCAACATTATCAGTCGCTACTTGTGGGGATCGGTAAAAACTTTGGTGGGCTAGGAGCCGTATCCGTCGATGGCACGCAGGCCTGGTCAACCCAACAGGATCAGGAAAAAGCGATCGGCCAGTCAATGCGGGTTCGTTACAGTAAAAACATTCTCGAAACGGGGACCAATATCGCCATTTCGGGTTATCGCTACTCAACTTCAGGCTATTACACCCTGCAGGAAGTACTCGACACCTGGCGGGACAGTAACTGGCAGGACAATACCGAACGCCGGCGTAATCGTGCCGAGATATTGCTTAACCAGAATCTCTGGGAAGGCGCGGGGTCCATCTCGTTAAACGCCATCAGCGAGGATTACTGGAACAGCGACCGAACAATGCGCTCAATCGGCGCGGGTTACAGCAACAGCTGGAACGGCATCACCTGGAGCCTGAACTACAGCTTTAACCGTAACACCACTGATGCCCGCGACAGCGACACCGTTTACAGCGAGGACCAGGTGTTCTCAATGAGTATCAGCGTGCCGCTGGATCGCTGGCTCAGCAGCAGTCGCGCCACCTACAACCTCAATACCAGTAAACATAGCAGCACCAGCCATACGGTCGGGCTGAATGGCACCGCGCTGCAAGATCAGAACCTCAACTGGAGCGTGCAGGAAAGCGAGACGAACCACGATGAGGGTAACGGTGGTAGCGCCAGCCTGGACTATCAGGGTACCTATGCCAGAATGAACAGCGCCTACAGTTACGACCACGATCAGCGCCGGGTAAATTATGGTATCAGCGGCGGTGTGGTTGCGCATGCAAATGGCATTACGCTGAGTCAGGAATTAGGTGAGACCGTCGCTCTGGTTGAAGCGCCGGGAGCAAGCGGTGTTGATATCACTAACCAGACGGGCGTCAGCACCGATTTCCGCGGCTATACCGTTGTGCCGTTTATCAGCCCATACCGTGAAAACACGCTGTCGCTGAATACCGAACAACTGCCGGATGATGCCGACGTTGAGCTTTCTGCGAAAACGGTCACGCCAACCCGAGGGGCTATTGTCCGGGCACATTTTGACACACGTGTGGGTAAACGCGTTTTGATGACGTTAACCCGTCGTGACGGGCGCCCTGTTCCGTTTGGTGCAATCGTGACTGACGACAAGAACGCAAAAACCACCTCGATTGTCGGTGATGGTGGACAGGTTTATCTGGCTGGTATGTCACTTCAGGGAAGTGCAACCGTTAAATGGGGTGCAAATAAGCAGTGTCATACCCGCTGGCAATTACCAGAGAGCACATCATCAAGCGCAATTGTAGAGGTCAACGCATCATGTCGTTAAATAAAATGCTTAAAAAATGGCTAACCCCTGTTATTTTTATTCCATGTGGTCTGTCAGGCATAAATTGCGCCTACGCAAATTATATTGAAGTTCAATCTTTCCATGTCATGCACCATGGATTTTCTACATTATCTATACCGAATGTCGTGGGCGGCACGACAGACTGGTATGATAATGATTCCATTTATACCGAGACTATCCCCGGCGAAGGAAAAAACTCCTATATTGATTTGTCTGTTAACGGACAATTACTTGCCGACAATGTGACCTGGGCAACAAGCAATCCAGGTATTGGTATTCAATATCAGGTCCATGTTTCATCTGTACCAGGATATTCTCCGCAAGATAATCCCACAGCTCCCAATTACCGCATCAATCTGCCAATTGTCGATGGTAGCGCGCGTGACGGTTACTACCATGTATGGTATCGCCTGGTCAGATTAAGTGAAAAAATACCAGCAGGTACTATTATTTCTGTCCCCGACGTAACCATGAACGTACATAACCCTGATGGTGATGGTGTTGCGTTAGATTCGGGCCTGATTCTGTCCGGCGTAGTCAGTCAGCCAATTATAACTGCCTGTACTATTAACGCACCAAAGGAAATAAAATTATCCCCACTGTATGGCGCAAGCCTGGCAAGTGGCGCATCAAACATTACCGACGTACCCAAAGTTGAGTTGAAAAACTGCCCTGGCGCGATTAATGGGATCACCTATAACTTATTCGCGGTATACGGCGCACACAATGCCAATAATGGGGTATTAAATACGGTCACTGGCGATGGTTACGCCAGCAATGTCTATATTCAGGTACAGAACGCCGATGGTTCTGCACATAAGATCAACAGTGAGATCAATCTGGGCCTTTATGACGGCTCAGGCGACTACACCCTGCCCGATTTTAAGGTCGCTTATTATATTGATGACGCTGCAACCGTTACTGCTGGCAATGTGAAATCGGCCATTGAACTTAAAGTAACCTACAACTAATACATAAGGAATGAAAATGAATATCGCGAATGGAAAAAAAATAGCGATTCTGGCAACGCTCTGCGGAGGTCTGTTTTCTGGCACGTGTTCAGCCAACTCGGTCAATATTGACATTACAGGCACGGTTGTTGCCTCACCCTGTGTGGTCAATGGAGATAGCCCCTCGCTGGCGGTAAAATTAGGTGACAATATACAGGCTGATAGTCTGGCCACTGCCGGAAGTGCAACAAACTGGACTAACTTTACGCTTGCATTAACAAACTGCCCTGCTTCAACGTCCAGCTTTAGCGTTACTTTTGGCGGTACAGCGGATACCGATACTAACTATTATAAAAATACCGGAACGGCCACTAACCTGAAGCTGGAGTTGACCGACGAAACGACTAACACGGCTTACAAGAGTGGCGCCACGTTGCAAAATGTCGCCATCAGCAGCAGTACGCACGCCTATGATTTGAAAATGCGCGCCCGAGCAGTTTCCAACGGCAACGTGATGCCAGGCACCATTATCGGCCAGGCACAGGCCACCTTTACCTATCAGTAATGCAGGATGGGGATGATGATAGAACGGGTAAAATCTACTCTCGCATGCCTGGTGTTTGCACTTTGTAGCTCCGCGCAGGCAACCACTATCGATCTGAGCGGCACGGTCGTGGCGTCTGCCTGTACCGTGGATGCGGGATCCAAAAATCAGACAGTAAGGTTCGATCAAGCACGAGCGGTAAACTTTAGTCGCGTTGGGGCAACCGGAGAATGGCAGGATTTTTCACTCACGCTTTCATCCTGCCCCAGCTCAACGACACGTGTTAAGGCTACCTTGACCGGCGATTCAGACAGTGACGATCAGACAAAATTTGCTAATAGCAGCGGGGATGCAACAGGCATGGCGATGCAGATCATGACCCGCGATCATCTCACCGAGATCTCACCCGCGGGCTCGATTACCGTCGATGTAGACAGAACAACGCACAATGCGCAGTTTCCTCTCGCGGCCCGCCTCTATACCCCTACGGGAACCGTCACGGCAGGCGAATTTAACACCACCGTCCAGTTCACTTTCACCTATCAGTAACAAAAATGTGAACTAAAAAAAACGGAGCGCTATGCGCTCCGTTTTTTATGGGCAAGAAACCATTACACGCGTTTGAAAATCAGCGAGCCATTGGTACCGCCGAAGCCGAAGGAGTTACACAGGGTGTACTCCATACCGCTAACCTGACGCGCTTCGTGAGGCACGAAGTCCAGATCGCAACCTTCATCCGGGTTATCCAGGTTGATGGTTGGTGGAACCGCCTGATCGCGCAGCGCAAGGATAGAGTAGATTGACTCTACTGCACCCGCCGCACCCAACAGGTGACCGGTCATGGATTTCGTGGAGCTGACCAGTACGCGGCTGGCAGACTCGCCGAAGATAGACTTAACAGCCTGAGCTTCCGCTTTGTCGCCTGCAGGTGTAGAGGTACCGTGCGCGTTCACGTAGCCAATCTGAGCTGGCGTAATGCCCGCATCACGGATCGCGTTTTCCATTGCCAGCGCAGCACCTGCGCCATTCTCCGGAGGAGACGTCATGTGATAAGCATCGCTACTCATACCAAAGCCAACGACTTCAGCATAAATTTTCGCGCCGCGTTTTTTCGCGTGTTCGTACTCTTCCAGCACGAGCATGCCCGCACCGTCACCCAGTACGAAACCGTCACGGTCTTTATCCCACGGACGGCTTGCCGCCTGAGGATTATCGTTACGGGTAGAGAGCGCACGCGCTGCACCAAAACCACCGACACCCAGAGGGGTACTGGCTTTTTCTGCACCACCCGCAACCATAGCATCTGCATCGCCGTACGCAATCATGCGCGCGGCCTGGCCGATGTTATGTACGCCAGACGTACAAGCAGTCGCGATTGAAATGCTTGGACCACGCAGGCCAAACATGATGGTCAGGTGACCCGCCACCATATTAACAATCGTGGACGGAACGAAGAACGGGCTGATTTTACGCGGGCCGCCATTCATCAGGGATGTATGGTTTTCCTCGATCAGGCCAAGACCGCCAATCCCGGAGCCGATAGCGGCACCGATACGGGTTGCGTTCTCTTCCGTAATTTCAAGGCCAGAATCCTGCATGGCCTGAACGCCAGCGACAATTCCATATTGAATGAAGGCATCCATCTTGCGCTGTTCTTTGCGCGAGATGATCTCTTCACAGTTAAAATCCTTTACTAAGCCAGCAAATTTCGTTGCATAGGCGCTAGTATCGAAATGGTCGATTAGGCTGATGCCGCTCTGACCGGCAAGGAGAGCTTTCCAGGTGGACTCTACGGTATTGCCGACAGGAGACAACATGCCAAGTCCGGTCACAACTACACGACGCTTAGACACGTTTGTCCTCCAGGGAGGGATAAAAAAAGAGATTCGTGGGACTAAAAAAGATAAAACTCAGGCGGTCGAATGACCGCCTGGAGATGTTCACTTACGCCTGGTGGCCGTTGATGTAATCAATGGCAGCCTGAACGGTGGTGATCTTCTCAGCTTCTTCGTCCGGAATCTCAGTATCAAACTCTTCTTCCAGAGCCATTACCAGCTCAACGGTGTCAAGAGAATCTGCGCCCAGGTCTTCAACGAAGGAAGCGGAGTTCACAACTTCTTCCTGCTTAACGCCCAGCTGTTCGCCGATAATTTTCTTAACGCGTTCTTCGATAGTGCTCATACTCTTAAATTTCCTATCAAAACTCGCTTTCGCGATGGTTTTCGTAGTGTATAAAATGTTGAAAAATTTGCAACTAAATCCCGGCAGGTCTTACCACGATTTTACGTTATTTTGAGGCCATTTGCCCTAATAACGCAAATATTTTCGATCGTGATTAAACCATGTACATCCCGCCGTTGACGTGGAGGGTTTCACCAGTGATGTAACCCGCTTCGTCAGAGGCTAAAAATGCAACCGCACTGGCGATTTCTTTAGGGTCGCCAAGACGACCCGCCGGAACTGCCGCCAGTGTACCCGCACGCTGCTCATCGGTCAGCGCACGCGTCATGTCCGTTTCAATAAAGCCCGGAGCAACAACGTTTACAGTAATCCCGCGGGACGCGACTTCACGCGCCAGCGACTTACTGAAACCAATCAGACCCGCTTTCGCCGCAGCGTAGTTAGCCTGACCAGCATTTCCCATGGTACCAACCACAGAACCAACAGTGATAATACGACCATGACGCTTTTTCATCATAGCGCGCATTACCGCTTTTGACAGACGGAATACAGATGACAGGTTGGTTTCGATAATATCGTTCCACTCATCATCTTTCATTCGCATCAGAAGGTTGTCGCGAGTGATCCCGGCATTGTTTACCAGAATATCCACTTCGCCAAACTCTGCACGAATATTTTCCAGAACAGATTCGATAGATGCAGGTTCGGTCACATTCAGTACCAGACCTTTACCGTTTGCCCCCAGATATTCGCTGATGGCCTGAGCGCCATTCTCGCTGGTTGCTGTACCAATCACTTTCGCGCCGCGCGCAACCAGTGTTTCAGCAATTGCGCGCCCGATACCACGGCTTGCGCCAGTGACCAGGGCAATTTTTCCTTCAAAACTCATGGTATTCCTCATTTATTGCGAGAGTGCCGCTGACATCGCTTCCGGCTCGTTAATCGCGGACGCTGTCAGGGTGTCAACAATACGTTTTGTCAGACCGGTGAGGACCTTACCTGGGCCGACTTCATACAGTTGCTCAACACCCTGAGCGGCCATAAACTCAACGGTTTTGGTCCACTGTACCGGGCTGTAGAGCTGGCGAACCAGCGCGTCGCGGATGGCTTCCGGCGCGGTTTCGCATTTCACATCGACGTTGTTCACAACGGAAATCGTCGGTGCGTTAAAAGTGATTTTTTCCAGCTCAACCGCCAGTTTCTCGGCAGCGGGCTTCATCAGTGCACAGTGAGACGGCACGCTCACCGGCAGCGGCAGTGCACGTTTCGCGCCTGCAGCTTTACAGGCAGCACCGGCACGTTCAACCGCTTCTTTATGACCGGCGATAACAACCTGGCCTGGCGAGTTGAAGTTAACCGGAGAAACCACCTGACCTTCAGCAGACTCTTCACACGCTTTTGCAATCGCGGCATCATCCAGGCCGATAATGGCAGACATGCCACCCGTGCCTTCCGGCACCGCTTCCTGCATGAATTTACCACGCAGTTCTACCAGACGCACCGCGTCAGCAAACGCGATCACACCGGCGCAGACCAGCGCAGAGTATTCTCCCAGGCTATGACCCGCGAGCAGCGCGGGGGCTTTACCACCCTGCTGCTGCCAGACGCGCCACAGTGCAACGGAGGCGGTCAGCAATGCTGGCTGGGTCTGCCAGGTTTTGTTCAGCTCTTCGGCCGGACCCTGTTGAGTCAGCGCCCACAGATCATAACCCAGCGCGTCAGAAGCTTCACGAAAAGTCTCTTCAATGACCGGGTAGTTTGCTGCCATTTCAGACAACATCCCAACGGTTTGAGAACCCTGGCCCGGGAACACAAAAGCAAATTGCGTCATTTTTTTATTCCTTATCCTAGAAACGAACCAGCGCGGAACCCCAGGTGAACCCGCCACCGAAGGCTTCAAGCAAGACCAACTGGCCCCGTTTGATTCGTCCGTCGCGTACCGCTTCATCAAATGCGCACGGTACTGACGCCGCAGAGGTGTTGCCGTGACGGTCCAGCGTCACCACAACGTTATCCATCGACATGCCCAGCTTTTTAGCTGTCGCGCTGATGATACGCAGGTTCGCCTGATGCGGTACCAGCCAGTCGAGTGCGGTACGTTCAAGGTTGTTCGCTTCCAGCGTCTCATCGACAATGTGCGCAAGCTCAGTCACCGCCACCTTGAACACCTCATTACCCGCCATGGTCAGGTAAATAGCGTTATCCGGATTAACGCGATCGGCGTTAGGCAGCGTTAACAGTTCACCGTAGCGACCATCGGCATGCAAATGCGTAGAGATGATACCCGGCTCTTCGGACTGCCCCAGCAGCACCGCGCCTGCACCATCACCAAAAATAATGATCGTCCCGCGATCGGTTGGATCGCAGGTACGCGCCAGTACGTCAGCACCGATCACCAGCGCATATTTGACGGAACCCGATTTAACATACTGATCGGCAATGCTCAGCGCATAGGTAAAGCCTGCACACGCGGCGGCAACGTCAAACGCCGGACAGCCTTTAATACCGAGCATGTTTTGCACCTGGCACGCTGCGCTAGGGAAAGCATGCGTGGCAGACGTCGTAGCGACCACGATCAAGCCAATCTGTTCTTTATCAATGCCCGCCATTTCGATAGCACGCTGTGCGGCTTCGTAACCCATGGTGGACACGGTTTCGTCTGGCGCGGCGATACGACGTTCACGGATACCTGTGCGCGTGACAATCCACTCGTCAGACGTATCTACCATTTTTTCCAGATCGGCGTTGGTACGCACTTGTTTTGGCAGGTAGCTGCCGGTACCTAAAATCTTCGTATACATGTACGCTCAGTCACTTTTAGCTAATACAGATTCCAGGCGAGCGGCAATCCGCTGAGGGACTTGTCGCTGCACCGCCTGCACTGCCTGTTCAATGGCGACAGAAAATGCTCGCTGATTGGCGGCTCCGTGACTCTTAATCACAATGCCGCGCAATCCTAACAGACAGGCGCCATTATACTGGTCGGGGTTGAGGTGACTGAATCGCCGCGTCAGGCTTTTTTGTAACCAACGCTTCAATAAAATCAGCCACCAGGCACTTTTTTTGCCCTCTCCCTGAGATTTCAGCAGAGAAAGGAACATGCGCACGACCCCTTCCATGGTCTTCAACGTGACGTTCCCGGTGAAGCCATCGCACACCAGAACGTCCGTTTTCCCCGTCAGCAACTCATTGGCTTCGAGATAACCAATATAGTTGATGGAGGGAACCTGTTTGAGCATTTCAGCAGCTTCGCGAATGCTGTCCAGGCCTTTGGTCTCTTCTTCACCAATATTTAATAACGCCACGCGGGGATTCTTAATCCCGACCACGTCTTCTGCCAGCACCGATCCCATCACGGCGAACTGAGCCAGCATGGTACTATCACAATCCACGTTAGCACCGAGATCCAGCACCACCGTTTTGCCCTTTTGTTGATGCGGTAATACCGTCACCAGCGCCGGGCGCTCAATGCCCTCAATCGGCTTGAGCAATAATTTCGACAGCCCCATCAGCGCGCCGGTATTTCCCGCACTGACGCAAGCCTGCGCTCGCCCTTCTTTCACCAGCTCCAGCGCGATCCGCATTGAGCTCCCACGGCTGTTGCGAATCGCCTGCGAAGGCCGGGCATCACTGGCAATAACTGACTGCGCAGGAATAATCTGCAGACGTGAACGTTGTTCAAAGTCAGCTTTTGCAAGTAATGGCGTGATTGTGTCGGGATTACCGACTAAAAGAAGTGTGAGTTGCGAATTAGAATTCAGTGCCTGCAATGCTGCAGGCACTGTCACGGAAGGGCCAAAATCTCCCCCCATGACATCTAACGCCAGGGTTAGACGTGTCAAGGTATCGTCGCAGCCTGGTTCGGTAACTTCCCCGTTTGCACGGGGAAATCTTCACTAAGCCTAATCACGCTGACGCGTGATTACTTAGTGATAACCTTGCGGCCGCGGTAGAAACCGTCAGCGGTGATGTGGTGACGCAGGTGTTTCTCACCAGAAGTCTTGTCTACAGACAGGCTGGTAACTGCAGTCAGCGCGTCATGGGAACGACGCATGCCACGTTTGGAACGGGTTGGTTTATTCTGTTGTACGGCCATGGACCTTACTCCTCAATTACTTACGCTTTAAGCTGGCTAATACGGCAAATGGGTTTGGTTTTTGCGCTTCATCAGGCAATTCCCCAAAGACCATGTCCGCCTCGGACACTTCACAGTGTTCAGAATCATGCACCGGAACCACTGGCAAGGTGAGGATGATTTCATCTTCAACCAGAGCCAGAAGATCGATTTCACCGAATTCGTTAACCTCAATCGGCTCATACGCTTCCGGGAGTGCTTCAGCCTGTTCGTCAGAACGAACCGGACTAAAACAATACGTTGTGTGAACATGCTGTACAAACGGTTTCCCGCAACGCTGACACTCGAGGGTTACCGTCACCTTTGCATCACCGGTTAAAACGGCGAGACGCTGGTTGTCGATAGCGAACGACATGGAGCATTCTACATCACTGTCCACACTGACTACGGATTCGGCAATACGCTCAGCCTGATCGGAAGTATAAATACCTTCGTAATCGAGGCGTTTTTGAGCCGTACGAACCGGATCAAGAGTCAGGGGTAATTTTACCTTTTGCATAGGGCGCGCATATTAACTTTGTAACGTCATAGAGTCAAAGAAAAAGGCAACCAGAGCTGCCTTTTGCCAATTATTCGCACACATTGCGGCCTGTAGTTTAAAATGGCTGGCATCGATACGCTATATCTGGTGATAAAAATATGCCAAATCTCGTCCTTGCCTCCACTTCTCCTTACCGCCGAATGTTGCTGGAAAAGCTAGGGATCCCGTTTGAATGCGCCGCACCGGATGTTGATGAAACGCCACAGCCTGGTGAATCACCACGACATCTGGTGAGCCGTCTCGCTAAGGAGAAGGCACAGTCGCTCGCCGCGCGCTATCCTTCACACTTGATTATAGGCTCCGATCAGGTTTGTGTGCTGGACGGAGAAATAACAGGTAAACCGCACACTGAAGAGAACGCGTTCAAACAGCTTATGCAGGCGCGTGGCAACATTGTGACCTTTTATACGGGTCTGGCGCTCTATAACTCCGCCTCTGGTCATCTGCAAACGGAGTGTGAGCCTTTTGACGTGCACTTCCGCCATCTCAGCGAGCAGGAGATCATGGATTATGTACGCCGGGAGCGTCCGCTGAACTGTGCGGGAAGTTTTAAAAGTGAAGGATTGGGGATTGCGCTATTCGACAAGCTGGACGGTCGCGATCCGAATACGCTGGTGGGATTACCGCTGATTGCACTGTGCCAGATGTTGCGCAGAGAAGCGTGTAATCCGCTGACCCTGTGACGTTTGCCCAGCGGCGCTTCGCTTGCATGGGCCTACAGGTTTCGTAGGCCGGGTAAGCGCAGCGCCACCCGGCACATAATCAGCCGCGCAAAACCTTCAGGCAGCGTTTCAACTGCTCATCCAGCGGCGCTTCAATACGAATGACTTCCCCGGTATTCGGATGGGTAAACTTCAGCGCAGCCGCATGCAGGAACAGACGAGACAAGCCGGTTCCCGCCAGCTGCTTATCAAATTCGCGATCGCCATAGCGGTCATCAAACGCAATCGGATGGCCCGCAAACTGGGTATGCACGCGAATCTGATGGGTACGCCCCGTCACCGGGCTGCAGCGTACCAGCGTGGCAAACTCATAGCGCTCTTCAACTTTAAAGCGCGTCTCAGACGGTTTCCCTTCCTGGTTTACGCGGACGATGCGCTCACCGCTTTGCAGAATGTTCTTCAGCAACGGCGCCTGCACCACTTTCACATGGGACTGCCACTGACCGCGCACCAGCGCGAGATAATCTTTCTGCATGCCTTTCTCACGCAGTTGCTCATGCAGGGAACGCAGCGCGGAACGCTTTTTCGCCACCAGCAGCACGCCGGAGGTATCGCGGTCAAGACGGTGAACCAGCTCGAGGAAACGGGCTTCCGGACGCAGCGCGCGTAACCCTTCAATCACGCCGAAGCTCAGGCCGCTACCGCCGTGGACTGCGGTCCCTGACGGCTTGTTCAGCACCAGAATGTGGTCGTCTTCATACAGGATCACATCACTCAGAGCCGCCACTTTCTGTAATTTAGGTGAAACGGTCTCTTCTTCACGCTCGGCAACGCGCACCGGCGGAATGCGCACTTCATCACCCGCCTCGAGTTTGTACTCGGGCTTCACGCGTTTTTTGTTAACCCGCACCTCGCCCTTACGCAGGATGCGGTAAATCATGCTCTTTGGCACCCCTTTCAGTTGGGTACGCAAAAAGTTGTCGATACGTTGCCCCGCGTCATCATCCGCGATAGCAACCATTTTTACGGCTGGAGTCTCTGTTTTCATGGTTGGCGATTCTAAATATCGTCAGCCATTAGCGCCACTCATTTTTCTATGCTTATATTTACTTTTGTCCGGCCTGCACCCCGTTTCACGCAATCGATTTGGTGGTTATTAAACCAATCACCGTTTTGAAGTGAAGAAACTGTGAGTAACCGGGTGATAATTGGTAAAAGTCATCTTGCTATAACCCGGCGAGCAGTGGAATAATGAAGCCGTTTTCCGTGTTAAATCCTGGTTACGTAAGGATGTTGACGGAATGACCAATTTTGCCTGACCGATCATCCACGCAGCAATGGCGTAAGACGTATTGATCTTTCAGGCAGTTAGCGGGCTGCGGGTTGCAGTACTTCCCGGTATAAGGATTGTTCTCTGGAGAGTTCTACCCAGGCAATTCCCCTGATAATTGCGCTGTGTTTCCGTATGAAATACAGGCAACCGACACTCTGCGCCTCTTAAGCGAGCGACAACCGTGAGGTTGGCGACGTGAACAGACACGAGGCCATCGGTTCATACCCCGGAAAGCGTCACCTTGCCCGCAGCTTTGTCGTCAATGTAAGAATAACGAGTAAGTTACGATGAAAAGAATGTTAATCAACGCAACTCAGCAAGAAGAGTTGCGTGTCGCCCTTGTGGATGGGCAGCGCCTGTACGATCTGGATATCGAAAGTCCTGGACACGAACAGAAAAAAGCGAACATTTACAAAGGTAAAATCACCCGCATTGAACCCAGCCTTGAAGCTGCATTTGTTGATTACGGTGCTGAGCGTCATGGTTTCCTCCCTCTGAAAGAAATCGCCCGCGAATATTTCCCTGCCAACTACAACGCCCATGGCCGCCCAAACATCAAAGATGTTCTGCGTGAAGGTCAGGAAGTTATCGTCCAGATTGATAAAGAAGAGCGTGGCAACAAAGGTGCCGCACTGACTACCTTTATTAGCCTGGCAGGGAGCTATCTGGTGCTGATGCCAAACAACCCGCGTGCGGGTGGCATCTCTCGCCGTATCGAAGGTGATGACCGTACCGAGCTGAAAGAAGCGCTGGCAAGCCTTGAGCTGCCGGATGGCATGGGGCTTATCGTGCGTACCGCAGGCGTGGGCAAATCTGCCGAAGCGCTGCAGTGGGACTTAAGCTTCCGCCTGAAGCACTGGGAAGCTATCCAGAAAGCTGCAGAAAGCCGCCCTGCTCCGTTCCTGATCCACCAGGAAAGCAACGTTATCGTGCGTGCCTTCCGTGACTACCTGCGTCAGGACATCGGTGAAATCCTGATCGACAACCCAAAAGTGCTTGAACTGGCTCGCCAGCACATCGCCGCACTGGGTCGTCCGGATTTCACCAGCAAAATCAAACTGTACACCGGTGAAATCCCGCTGTTCAGCCACTATCAGATTGAATCCCAGATTGAGTCAGCCTTCCAGCGTGAAGTGCGTCTGCCTTCCGGCGGTTCTATCGTTATCGATACCACTGAAGCGCTGACCGCTATCGACATCAACTCCGCGCGTGCTACACGCGGCGGTGACATCGAAGAGACCGCCTACAACACTAACCTCGAAGCCGCTGATGAAATCGCCCGCCAGCTCCGCCTGCGCGATCTGGGTGGTCTGATTGTTATCGACTTCATCGACATGACCCCTGTACGCCACCAGCGTGCGGTTGAAAACCGTCTGCGCGAAGCGGTGCGTCAGGACAGGGCGCGTATCCAGATTAGCCATATCTCACGCTTTGGCCTGCTGGAGATGTCTCGTCAGCGTCTGAGCCCGTCTCTCGGCGAGTCCAGCCATCACGTTTGTCCGCGCTGCTCCGGCACCGGTACCGTGCGTGATAACGAATCTCTGTCCCTCTCCATTCTGCGTCTGATTGAAGAAGAAGCGCTGAAAGAGAACACCAAAGAGGTTCACGCCATTGTGCCGGTGCCCGTTGCCTCTTACCTGCTGAACGAAAAACGTGCAGCGGTAAGTGCTATCGAAGCACGTCAGGGCGGCGTTCGCTGTATCATCGTGCCAAACGACCAGATGCAGACCCCACACTATCACGTGCTGCGCGTGCGTAAGGGCGAAGAGACGACCACTCTCAGCTACCTGCTGCCGAAGCTGCATGAAGAAGAGATGGCGCTGCCTTCCGATGAGGAACCCGCCGAGCGCAAACTGCCAGAGCAGCCTGCGTTAGCCACTTTCATCATGCCAGAAGCACCGCCAGAAGCGGCCCTGGAAAAACCGGTCACTAAACCTGTCGTGCAGAAACCAGAAGCCGCTGCACCGAAAGCCCAGCCGGCGCAACCGGGTCTGCTGAGCCGCTTCTTCGGCGCGCTGAAAAAGATGTTTGCGGGTGAAGAAGTCCAGCCAGAGCAGCCGAAAGAAGAACCAAAAGCGGCTAAACCTGAGCGTCAGCAGGATCGTCGTAAACGTCAGAACAACCGCCGCGATCGTAATGACCGCAACGACCGTAACGATCGTAACGACCGTCGTGACAACCGTTCAGACAACAGCGAAGGCCGTGAGCAACGCGAAGACAACCGTCGCAACCGTCGCGAGAAACAACAGCAGAACGTTGAAGATCGTGAAATTCGCCAGCAGGCGGGCGATGAGTCTGAGAAAGGCAAACAGCGTGACGACCAGCAGCCACGTCGCGAACGTAGCCGTCGTCGTAACGACGAGAAACGTCAGGCGCAGCAGGAAGTCAAAAATCTGAACCGCGAAGAGCCTGTAGAGCAGCAGGACAGCGAGCAGGAAGAACGTACTCAGGTTATGCCACGTCGTAAGCAGCGCCAGCTGACGCAGAAAGTGCGCATTGGTGCTCCTCAGGCAGAAGAAACCGCAGCTGTAGTGGCTGAAGTACCGGAAGCCGCAACGGGTACGCAGATTGCAAAAGTTGATCTGCCAGCCGTTGTGGAAAATCACGTTGAGCAGGATGAGAATGGGGAAAACCGTGACAACGCAGGCATGCCGCGCCGTTCACGTCGTTCTCCGCGTCATCTGCGCGTCAGCGGCCAGCGTCGTCGTCGTTACCGTGACGAGCGTTACCCGACTCAGTCTCCAATGCCGTTGACCGTCGCGTGCGCGTCACCTGAAATGGCATCCGGCAAAGTCTGGATCCGTTACCCGGTTGCTCGCCCGGAGCAGGCTGTTGAAGAACAGGCTGTGACCGAAGAGGTGATTGCACCTGTCGCCGCGGTTGAAGAGGTCGTGACTGAAGCCGCAACCGTGGTTGAGCCTCAGGCTGTTGAAACAGCAGAACCTCAGGCTGTAGAAGTCGAAACCACGCACCCTGAAGTGATTGCCGCGCCGGTTGAAGCCGCTCCACAGCTGATTGCTGAAGAAGATGTCGTGGTCGCTAAGGACGTCGCTGAAGAGGCTGAACCTGTAGCCGCAGTGGAAGAGACCGCTGAAGCCATCGTCGAAACCACCGCTGAAGACGTTGTTCAGGACGTTGAGATTCAGGTTGAACCGGTTGTCGAAGACGTGAAAGCGCCTGAAGTGGAGCCAGAGCCGGTTAAGATTGTCGCCGCGCCTGCGCCAGTTCACGTTGCAACAGCGCCGATGACACGTGCTCCGGCACCGGATTATGTGCCTGAAGCACCGCGTCACAGCGACTGGGTTCGCCCGGAATTCAACTTCGAAGGTAAAGGTGCAGCCGGTGGTCACAGTGCTACGCACAAGGCTACTGCACCAGCCACCCGTCCGCAGTCTGTTGAATAACGGACGCTGGCGCTGAAAGCCGACCTTCGGGTCGGCTTTTTTATGGCTGCTGCACGGGCTTTCTCATTCCCGTTACCTCCGGCATGACCTGCCGCATCAACTCCAGAAAACGCCGCAAACGCGCAGGATAATAACGAGACCAGGGATAAACCAGATGCACCGGTAATGCCGCCGGTTGCCACTCTGGCAGCACATGCACCAGCCGCCCTTCCCGAATATCGTCATGTACCGTCCAGCTTGACACTACCGCCACACCCAGCCCGGTGAGTGCCGTTTTACGTGCAACATACAGGCTGTCGGTGCTGAGGCGCGGAGTAATGTCAATTCGCGCGGTGGCTGACGACGCATCATGAAAAAGCTCTACATGACGCTGGTAGAAAGAGTTAATGGCAATCCACGGAAACGGTTGCAAATCCTCAGGCGTGTTAACCGCCGGGAAACGGGCCAGTAATGCCGGAGATGCCACCACCGAGCGC
Source organism: Enterobacter cloacae complex sp. IR5458 (assembly GCF_049238025.1). Classification (NCBI taxonomy): domain Bacteria; kingdom Pseudomonadati; phylum Pseudomonadota; class Gammaproteobacteria; order Enterobacterales; family Enterobacteriaceae; genus Enterobacter; species Enterobacter cloacae complex sp. IR5458. Next base: position 43,188 of record NZ_JBMKIF010000022.1, on the reverse strand, counting down.
GGCACTTCCGCCAGCAGCACGGATACGGTCGCCGGATCGACTTCTGCCCCCACCCGAATAGCACAATCAAGGTTGTCACCGAGAAAATCAGCCGACCGATCGTTGAGCAACCATTCAATGGAAAGCTGCGGATAACGCTGCAAAAACTCGGTTAACGGTTGCAGGAGTTGATCCTGACCAAACGCGTGCGGTGCCCGCACCCTCAGCACACCTACCGGTTCATCTTCCGTCTGCCCCACCTCATCTTCCAGTGCCAGCCAGCTGTCAATCACCCGACGAGCGTGCTGATAGCAGCGTTCACCGTCATCCGTCAGCCGTGTCGTATGGGTGGTGCGCAACATCAGGCGTACGCCCAGCATCGTCTCAAGCGATTGCAGCCGTCGACTCACCGTGGCCTGGGTTGTTGCCAGCTGGCGTGCCGCAGCAGAGAGTGAACCAGCCTCAACAATACGGACAAACGTTCGCATTAACTCCACCCTGTCTATACGCTCAACTCTTTTCATTATCTTTCCACTTATACGTTCAACGTATAAGCGTTTTACCACCGGGCCCGCTACCGTCGCAAGGCGTCCTGGTAAAAAATAGCCGTACACCATGAATGAGGAATGTCTTATGAACACAACCACTGCCGCCCATGCCGTAAGCCGCTGGGTCATTTTAATGCTGGCACTCGGGGCTGGCTTTAGCGTGGCATCTATCTATTATGCCCAGCCTCTGCTGCCCCTGATGGGCGTAGACCTTCACCTGAGTATTGAAGGAATGGGCATGGTCCCGACGCTCACCCAGGCCGGTTATGCCTTAGGGATCCTGTTCCTGTTACCGCTCGGCGACCGCCACGACCGCAGAACATTGATCCTGATAAAAAGTGCGGCGCTGGCGCTGTTTCTTCTGGGCTGTAGTCTGACCGGACAAATCCACTCCCTGCTGCTGGCAAGCCTGCTCATCGGCATGGCCGCCACCATGGCGCAGGATATTGTCCCGGCAGCGGCTATTCTTGCGCCGGAAGGTAAACAGGGGAAAACCGTGGGTACGGTGATGACCGGTCTGCTGCTGGGGATTTTGCTCTCCCGAACCGTCAGCGGTGTCGTGGGCGAAGCGTTCGGCTGGCGCGTGATGTATCAGCTGGCTGCGGCAAGCATTGCATTTATCGGCATGGTGATGTGGGCGGTACTTCCTCGTTTTGCCATTCACTCCACGCTGAGCTATCCCGCGCTTATGCGCTCAATGGCACATTTGTGGCGTCGTTACCCCGCTCTGCGCCGTGCGGCGCTGGCTCAGGGTTTTCTGTCGATTGCCTTTAGTGCCTTCTGGTCTACGCTGGCGGTCATGCTGCTGGAACGCTATCACCTCGGGAGTGCAGTCGCGGGTGGTTTTGGTATCGCCGGTGCGGCCGGTGCGTTAGCCGCGCCGCTGGCGGGTGGTCTGGCAGACAAATTGGGTGCCGGGAAAGTCACGCAGCTCGGTGCTATCCTCGTGACCATCTCGTTTGCCCTGATGTTCCTGATGCCCGCGCTGGGGGTGCACGGACAGCTGGTTCTGATTGCCCTCTCTGCCGTCGGGTTCGATCTGGGTCTGCAGTCCAGCCTGGTTGCACACCAGAATCTGGTCTATAGCCTTGAACCGCAGGCGCGCGGTCGTCTTAACGCCCTGCTCTTTACCGTGATCTTTATCGGCATGGCATTGGGCTCCGCATTAGGCAGCAATATTTATACGCTGGCGGGCTGGACGGGCGTGGTCGCTCTGGCAACGGTATGCGGCATCATTGCGCTGGCAATCCGTCTGGTTGAAAGCGCCCGCCTCGCCTCAGCGCCGGCGGAAATGGCATAAAAAAAATGCCCAATCCAGACGGATTGGGCAGCAAAACATGCCAGTTTCAAGACATGTTCTAAGAGGTCAAGATGTTATTTGTTCAGCTGGAACAGAGACATGCCCTGCATATCGCTAAACGCTTTATACGAGGCCTGCAAGGCCGCCTGCTGCATGGTGTAGGATGAAATTACCGAGTTCCAGTCCACGTCAACCAGGTCACTCATCTGTTGGGTCTGGCCCAGAGCACGGTCTTCACCCAGAGAATCCAGCTTCCCTAGCTCATCCAGCTTAATGCCGAGATCGGCGCGCACGGTCAGAACGTTGTTGAGAGAGTTGCTCAGGCCACGGTTGGCTTTATCAATAGCCGCAGTAAACGCCTCGGCTTTCGTTTCGTCATCACCAATCGGCGTATTCAGCGCCCCGATAGCGGTGTCGAGGATCTTGAACAAATTCGTTTCCTGCGTACTCCCCGCCGGCTCTGGTTTCGCATTGCTGGTGAAGCTGTCGAAAACTTCTGCGCCCGTATGGCTTATTTGCATCGTGCGCGCGGAGTCAACCTGCTGGCTGATTGGCGTCCCGCCGCCCTTATAGTCACCGGTAGTCTGGTCAAAAGCCGCCGCTTCGGTTTTGTATCCTGAAAAGATATAGCGACCGTTACCGTCCGTGCTGTTAGCCAGGTTCATTAGCTGATCGCGAATACCTTGCAGGTTCGTTGCCAGCGAAGCGCGGTCATCATCACTTAACGTGCCGTTGCCCGCATTGACAATCTTTTCCTGAGCAGCCTGGATAGCGGTTGTCACTTGCGATAACACGTTCTCTTCCAGCGAAACTTTTGTCGTAGCGAAGGAGCGCGCCAGCGCATACTGGCTGTTTTGTGTTTGAGCCTGAGAGAGCACAACGGCCTGCGAGGCGGCAATCGGGTCGTCAGAAGGACGGTTGACGCGCTTACCCGTAGACATCTGCTCGCCGTAGCTTAGCCAGAGGCTTTGGGAGTTCGTCACGCCGCGCATGCTTTGCTCATACATCATTTGAGTACTAATACGCATTTTTTATGCCTCAGCCTTAGCGGATATTGATCAATGCATCAAACAGCGTACTCGCCGTTTGAAGCACCTGCGCATTCGCCAGATAGTACTGCTGATAGCGCTGGAGGTTGCCATACTCTTCATCCAGGTTAACCCCGGAGATTGACTGCTGTTGTTTGGTAAGCTGCGTCACCACGTTAACTTTGGTTTCACTGCTGGTTTTCAGCGACGCCGTGGTGCTACCCACCGTACTGACCAGTGAGGCATAAGCATCGTTAAAGGTTTTATTCCCACCCACCAGCCTGGCGCTCTGCAAATCCAGGAGCTTTTGGCCATTGGTATTGTCGCTTGCTCCGCTTCCATTCGCTGAAGCCATCGCCAGTTTGGACTCGTCGCTGATCGTAACGTCCATATTGATGATAACGTCATTCACCGGTTTGACGATGAAACTGTCTTTAGTATTGGCTGAGCCACTAATATTGACGTTGAGACCATCAAACGACAGATTACCACTGGTATCAGGCTGGGCCGTGAAGCTGGTGTTGTCTGAAAGACGCGTGATTGTCCAGTCAGTACCGTTGTACTCAACTTTATAGTTTGTCGCCTGGACCTTAGTACTGTCCGTCATCGTGGCCGTAACAGACGCACTTCCGGTATTTTTGCCATTACTCAGCACCGCCGGAGATCCAAAGTCGAACAGTTTACCGCCCGGGTCGCCGTTTGCATCAAAGCCAGCCTGATGCTGGGTATTCATGGCATCAGCAAACGCCAGCGCCATCTGGTTAAGTGTATTTCGCGCCTGATCCAGATCCTGAGAACGAAACGTTAACAGCCCCCCAAGCGACCCCGTGGTGATCTGTTTTTCCTTGATCTCCACGCTACCCGCTACGGCATCCACATAAGCAATGGTTGTACGCGCAGGATCCGCGCTGGATTTCACCGCCGCCAGCTGGCTTGCGTTGCTGCCCTGTACCAGGCTGTAGCCGTTGGCGATAGAGATGTTGTAGGTGCCACTGTCCTGTATGGTGACGTCAACACCGACAATCTTATTCAGTTCACTCACCAGCTGATCGCGCTGGTCGAGCAGTTCGTTAGGCGAGGCACCCGCGCCAACACCGGTGAGACGGGAAATTTGATCGTTCAGATTGGCAATCTGCTTCGCATAGTTATTGATCTGATCGACGCTGGTAGAAATCGCCGTATTAACCTGTGAATCCTGGTCACGGAGATACTGATCGTTCGTTTTGAACTGATTCACCAGACCGTCCGCTTTACCCAGCACCGTTTGACGTGCAGCCGGGTCTTCGGCGTTGCTCACCAGCGTTTGCAGACTCTTGAAGAAATCCTGCAGGGTGGTCGAAAGCGAGTTCGTGGTATCGGAGAGCACATCGTCAATTTTTGACATCTGCTGATAGCGCGTCGTCAGGCCGCTGCTCTGGGTCTGCGCGGCGCGCAGCTGGTTGGTAATGAAAGCGTCATACTCACGCTGGACACCGGAGACATACACCCCGTTACCCACCCAGCCACCGCCGGTCAGCGTGCTGTTAGAGGCACCCAGTACCGTGGTCTGGCGGGTGTAACCTGCCACGTTATAGCTTGAAATATTATTACTGACGGTATTGAGTGCCGACTGCGCGGCACTGAGGCCACTCATGGCGCTGTTAATCAAACTGGACATGGGGGTTCCTTTTATACGTTCAGACACGAGTCCTGATGAAGGTTATCGGCAACCTCCACCGGGACTTGAGAACTTTCAGAACAGATTTTCAATATCTGTGCTATAGGCTTTACTGACCTTCTCGCCCATGGATTTCAGCTGCTGGATCATGCTGGTAAGCTTACGAGCGTAGTTCGGGTCGGTCGCGTAGCCTGCGTTTTGCAAAGCCTGAGCGCCCTGCTCCGCCGTCGCCGCCTGCGTAACGGCGGTATAACGTGGATTTCGGCTCAGCAGACCGACATAGTCGGACAATGCTTCCAGATAGGAGCTATAAACACGGAATTTCGCTTTCACCTTCACCGCCGCACCGTTCTCGTATTCGGTGGTGGTGATCTCCGTTGTCGGTCCCTTCCAGCTGGAGGTGGCCTTCACACCGAAGATGTTAAAGCTCGGGTCGCCGTTTTCCTTACGGATCTGGCGCTGTCCCCACCCGGATTCCAGCGCGGCCTGAGCCAGAATCAGATGGTGTGGCACACCGCTCTGCTCACTGGCAAGACGGGCCGGCAGCGAAAGCTGCGCCAGAAAGTCTTTGCTGTCACCGGAGAGCGGCTCGTCGCTGCTCACCGTCGCCTTCGGTATCGCTTTACGCACCATTTGCGTCAGGGCATGGTTCTGATAGCTGGTCACCGTTTGCAGGTCAAACTTCATCGGTACCTGCTGCGGCTCATCTTTCGGCTGGATCCCCTGCGCGGCTTCGGTCTGTTTGACTATCATGTCAGCCAGACCGAGGCCTTTACCGGCGGTCATCTGCTGCGCAATCTGCTGGTCATACATGCTGGTGTAAAGACGCGTTGAATCGCTGCTGAACATCCCGTCTTTCGGCAGGGTTTCACGCATGCTTTTCAGCATCATCTGTACAAACATCCCTTCCACCTGGCGGGCGACCGGGCGGATATTCGCCGCCGGGTCTTTACCTGCTTTGGTTTTCAGTTCGTTGAGCGACTGGGCATCCCAGGCGGCACTGGTCAACAGTTTGCTATCGGTCAGCATCAGATGATTTCCAGTTTGGCGCGCAGACAGCCTGCACTTTGCATGGACTGCAGAATGGACATCAGATCCATCGGCGTGGCACCCAGCGCATTCAGCGCACGCACGACGCTGTTCAGGTTGGCGCTGGAACGTACGCTCTGCAGAGAACCACCGCTCTGACGTAAATCAATCTGCGTTTGTGGCGTCACCACCGTCTGGCCGCCACCAAATGGGGTATCCGGCTGGCTGACGTTGGCAGAACGGTTAACCGTCACGGAGAGGTTACCCTGCGCCACGGCGCAGCTATCCAGCGAGACTTCCCGGTTCATCACCACGGAGCCCGTACGGGAGTTGATGATCACTTTGGCATCCTGAACAGGGACGTTCACTTCCATATTCTGGATATCGGCCAGCATGCGCACCTGGTTGCTGCTGCCTGTGGAGGTACGGATCTGCACGGTACGGGCATCCAGCGCCGTCGCACTGCCATAGCCGCGGCTGCGGTTGATGGTGTCGGCGATCTGCTGCGCCATGGTGAAATCTTCGTTGTTCAGCTGCAGGTTGATGGTATTCCCGGCGCCGAACTGGGTTGGCAGTTCACGCTCAATGATCGCGCCGTTGGTAATGCGTCCGCCGTTCAGCTGGTTCACCTGCACACTGCTACCGCCAGCTGAGGCCCCCGCACCGCCGACCAGAATGTTACCCTGCGCCAGGGCATAGACCTGGCTGTCGACGCCTTTCAGGGGCGTCATCAGCAGCGTACCGCCGCGCAGGCTTTTGGCGTTCCCCATAGAGGAGACCACCACATCAATGGTCTGCCCCTGGCGTGCAAACGCCGGGTAAGAGGCCGTGACCATGACCGCAGCCACGTTTTTCAGCTGCATGTTGGTTCCCGCCGGAACGGTAATACCGAGCTGGGAAAGCATGTTGTTCAGGCTCTGCGTCGTGAATGGCGTCTGGGTTGTCTGGTCACCCGTACCGTCCAGCCCCACCACCAGGCCATAGCCAATCAGCGCGTTCTCGCGTACGCCCTGAACGCTGGTGAGATCGCGAATACGGTCAGCCTGGGCAAAGGTAGCCACCAGAACCAGCGCCACGGCGAAGATCGATTTAAACATGGGTCACCTCGCTTACATCGGCGATAAATTAAGGAAGAAGCGCTGCAGCCAACCCATATTTTGCGCTTCATTAATGTAGCCGTTACCGACGTACTCAATGCGCGCATCCGCCACCTGAGTGGACGGAACGGTGTTGGTGCCGCTGATGGTGCGTGGATTCACCACGCCCGAGAAGCGAATGAATTCAGTGCCCTGGTTAATGGCGATCTGTTTTTCACCCACAACGTGTAAGTTGCCGTTGACCAGCACCTGGTCAACCGTGACCGTCAGCGTACCGCTAAAGGTATTGCTGGCGTTCGCGCCACCTTTACCGTTAAAGGTATTTCCGCCGGAAGCCTCAACGTCCGCTCGCGCATTGCCGAAGAGCCCTTGCAGATAACGCGGTACGGTGTCAAAGCCAAAATTGGTTTTGCCATCGCGGCTGGCATTCGCCGACGAGCTCTTGCTCGCGCTGACGTTTTCCTGCAGCACAATGGTCAATGTATCGCCGACGTTACGCGGGCGGCGATCTTCAAACAGCGGCTGATAACCGTAATTAATCGGCTGCGCGGTCTGGAAAATAGAGCCGTTTACCACTGGCGCAGGGCCAGGAACGGGTTGGGCAGTCGTCGCACCCTGGACTAATGGTTTAGACGGGATCCAGGCACACCCGCTGAGGGTGACGGCCAGGACAGTCAGTATCGGATAACGAAACGCCGCGTTTTTTTGCATTGCCTTCATCTTCGAAAACAGGGAGCCGGTGCGGCGTTTACCGCACCGGGCTACACCTTAGAGTTGCGTCAGTTTTTGCAGCATCTGATCGGTCGTCGAGACTGCTTTACTGTTAATTTCATACGCGCGCTGAACCTGGATCATATTCACCAGCTCTTCCGCCACGTTCACGTTGGAGGTTTCTACATACCCCTGATACAGCAAACCCGCACCGTTCAGACCCGGCGTGCTTTCATTTGGCGTACCGGAGGATTGCGTTTCGGTGTAGAGGTTCTCGCCAATGCTTTCCAGACCGGTATCGTTCATGAAGGTGGTCAGGTTGAGCTGTCCGACCTGGACCGGCGCAGCCTGGCCCTGCTGGGTCACGCTGACCACACCGTCGCGGCCGATAGTAATGCTCAGAGCGTTCGCCGGAATGGTGATCGCAGGTTGAACCTGGAAACCGCCCGCCGTCACCAGCTGGCCGTTCTGATCGACCTGGAACGAGCCGTCACGGGTATAGGCAGAAGTACCGTCAGGCAACTGCACCTGGAAGAAGCCCTGACCTTTGATTGCCACGTCTTTACTGTTGTTGGTCTGAGACAGGTTGCCCTGGCTGTGCAGACGCTCGGTGGCCACCGGGCGAACACCGGTACCGATCTGCAGACCTGACGGCAACGTCGTCTGTTCAGAAGACTGCGCGCCCGGCTGACGGATGGTTTGATAAAGCAAATCTTCGAAAACGGCGCGCTGACGCTTGAAACCATTGGTGCTGACGTTTGCCAGGTTGTTGGCAATCACATCCATGTTGGTTTGCTGCGCGTCCAGGCCAGTTTTCGCGATCCATAAAGAACTGATCATAAAGAGTCCTGTTAACTCATAGACAGAAGTTGGTTAGCCTTGCCCGCGTTTTCATCCACGCTGCTGATAATTTTCATCTGCATTTCGAAACGACGGGCGCTGGCGATCATGTCGCTCATGGCGGCTACCGGCTTGACGTTACTGCCTTCCAGAACGCCGGACATCACGCGGATGCTCGGATCGGCCTGTAGCGTAGCACCACGGGTAGCCTGAGCGGCCTGGGTCAGACGGAACATCCCGTCGTCACCACGCTGCACCTCTTTGCCTTCCGCTTTTACCAGTTTCAGTCGTCCGACAGGGGCAACGGTATTGGCCGGATCGCCCGGGTTCAACGCGGAGATGGTACCGTCAGCCGCGATGGTCAACTCAGAGCCTTCAGGCACCGTCAGCGGACCCGCTTCCCCCATCACCGGATGACCCTGAATCGTCAACTGGCCGGTTGCACTAACCTGGATATTCCCGTTACGGGTATAGCCTTCGCTGCCATCAGCGGTCTGCACCGCCAGCCAGCCGTCCTGCTGCAGCGCAACGTCCAGCGGGCGTGAGGTGTAATCCATCTGCCCTGGCGTCATATCTGCGCCAGGGGTAGAGGCGGCGACCAGCGTACGGGTCGGCAGGGAAAGACCTTCTACCGGCACCGCGCGCAACGCATTCAGCTGCGCGCGAAAGCCCGGCGTCGAGGCGTTTGCCAGGTTGCTGGCAGTAACGGCCTGCTGATTGAGCGTCTGACTTGCCGCGCCCATCGCGGTATATATTGCGTGATCCATTGCGCTTTCCTGTTAGCCGCTTAACGCAGGTTAACCAGCGTGTTGAGGATCTGATCCTGGGTCTTGATGGTCTGCGCGTTCGACTGATAGTTACGTTGCGCGACAATCATGTTCACCAGCTCTTTACTCAGATCGACGTTTGAGGCTTCCAGCGCACCGTTGGTCAGCGTACCGAAGTTACCGCTTCCCGCCGTACCCAGCAGCGCCACGCCGGAGGACTGGGTAGCCGACCAGACGTTATCGCCTTCAGACTTCAGGCCTTCGTTGTTGGCGAAGTTTGCCAGCACGATCTGACCCAGCACCTGAGTCTGTTCGTTGGAATAGTTCCCCACCACGGTACCGTCATCGTTGATCTGATAGCTCACCAGATCGCCCGGCTTGAAGCCGTTCTGGTTGGTCGCCACGATATTGTTCGCACTGGTGTTCTGCTGCATGGAGTTCAGGAAACTCAGGGAGAAGGTTGCCGCCGTCGCACCGCTGACAGATCCCGTGGTGATGTTAATGGCCGGCGTGGCGTTTGGTGTTCCGCTCAGTACGCCCGCCGCGTCGTAGTTATAGACACCCGCCAGGTTACCGTTCGCGTCAAAGTTCATCTGCGCCGCTTTGGATGCAGTAGAACCCGCCACGCTGCCGTCCTGAGTGTAGAGATCCCATTTATTGTTGGCCGTCTTAACATAGTAGACATACATGTTATGGGCGTTACCCTGGCTGTCGAATACGGTTACGGTCCCTTTTTTGTTATAGGTATCCGGGTTGGTCGCATCGAAGGGGGCAGTCTGAACAGGATCGGTTGAGTTAAGGTTGATCTGCTGCGTCGCGGTGGTGGTCGATTTCGCCGCCATCAGCGTATTCGGGATAGTAATCGCCTGAGGGTTCGCACCGGTCTGAACGGTTGGCGGGGTTCCTGCTACCGGATAGCCCGTCAGCTGCATGCCCTGCATGTTAACCAGCGTACGGTTTTCATCCAGTTTGAACTGACCGTTACGGCTGTAGAAAACAGAACCGTTAGAATCGACCATACGGAAGAACCCATTCTGGCTAATAGCAACGTCCAGACCGCGACCGGTATTGGTGGTGGTGCCGTCAGTAAAGTCCTGAGTGATGCCCGCAACTTTGACGCCCAGACCCACTTTGGAACCGGCAAACATGTCTGCAAAGGAAGCAGAACCGGATTTAAAACCATAGGTCGCGGAGTTGGCGATGTTGTTGCCAATGACATCCAGGTTGGTGGCCGCAGCATTCAGGCCGCTGACCGCTTGAGAAAAGGCCATGACTTACTCCTGATAAGTGTTAAGGCTTAGATAATCTGCCGAACTTCGTCGAGTGTGGTGGTACCTGAGGTACCCAAATCCAGTTTGTTGCCGTCGCCCCCTCTAATCACGCCCTGAACCAGCGCGAACTGCAGCGGCTGCGCCACCAGCTGGGTTGTCCCGTTGCTGGCGCTAATCGCGACTTTGTAGGAGCCATTTGGTGCTTTGGTGCCGTCCGCCAGGCTGCCATCCCAGGTAAAGGTATGAACGCCCGCCTTCAGCTCACCAATGTCGATGGTGCGAACCACCGCGCCGGTCGAGTCGGTGATCGTCGCAGTCACTTTGTCAGCGGCCTGCTGCAATTCAACGCCAAACGGGGTCGTCGTGGTGGTCGAGGTACCGTCTGTGGTGCTGGTGCCGGCAAGAATAGTGGTGCCCGGGATCATTACCCCGTGACCAATCAGGCTGGCCGCCTGCAGAGACTGGCTGCTGTTAATCTGGCCGGAGACGGAACCCAGGGTCGTGTTAAGTTTCTCAATGCCGCTCACAGTACTGATCTGCGCAAGCTGCGTCGTCAGTTCGTTGTTCTGCATTGGGTTCGTGGGATCCTGGTTCTTCAGCTGAGCCACCAGCAGCGTCAGAAAGCTGCTCTGCAAATCGGAGGCGTTACTTCCCGTCAGGGAGCTGGAGCTTGTCGAACTTTGGGTGTTATTAACACCCGTATTCGTGGGATCATTCACATTGACGGCGATGGACATGCGTGTCTCCTTTACTGGCCGAGAGTGAGTGTTTTGAGCATCATGCTCTTCACGGTATTAAGCACTTCGACGTTCGCCTGGTAGCTACGAGAGGCCGACATGGAGTTCACCATCTCACCTACCACATCCACGTTTGGCATCTTCACGTATCCGTTAGCGTCCGCAAGCGGGTTACCGGGCTCATACACCAGCTTGTCCGGCGCCTGGCTCTCTACCACGTCAGACACTTTCACGCCGCCCGTGGCCGCACCGGGCGCCGCATCGACCTGAAAGACGACCTGTTTGGCACGGTAAGGCTGTCCGTCAGGTCCGGTCACGCTGTCTGCGTTCGCCAGGTTACTGGCCGCCACGTTCAGACGTTTGGACTGAGCGGTTAACGCCGAACCGGCGATATCAAAAATGTTCAGCAAGGCCATTTATCAGTTGCCCCCCTGCAGGACGTTCATCATGCCTTTGATTTGTCCGCCGAGTAGGGTCAGGCCCGTCTGGTATTTCAGGCTGTTATCGGCGAACTGCGTACGCTCCCGGTCCATATCCACGGTGTTACCGTCGAGTGATGGCTGGTCGGGGATGCGATAAAGTAAATCGGTCGCTGGCGCGGTCATCGCCTGAGCAGGAATATGGCGAGAGGATGTCATGGCAAGTGCAACACCCGTTCCTTCGGCACGTCCACGCTCCATCACCTTTTTGAGTTCACTGGAAAAATCAATATCTCGCGCCTGATACCCGGGCGTATCGGCGTTAGCGATGTTGGCGGCTAAAATCTCCTGCCGCTGGGCGCGTAAATTGAGCGCTTCCTGCTGAAAACGTAACGCGGCGTCGAGTTTATCGAGCATGTCTCCTCCGCTGATGGCAAAATTTCAGTTCACAGCTTAAATCTCACCCGGTCTCCCCTATCGACGGAATAAGCGCAAAATGCGTCGCTATTTATTCCGTTGATGCAAAACCACTGCAGGTAGAATTCAGTCAACTCTGGAAACGGTGGAACTTGCGATGCAAACGTTAAAACGTGGTCTGGTGGCGGCTTTCTTGCTGTTTAGCCCTCTGGTGCAGGCTGAAGGTTTACAGGATCAGTTAACGGCTTTCTTTGCGGAAAAGCTGGCAGGCTTTAGCGATGACGTTACCGTTACCGTACGTACGCCCCCGAATCTGTACCCTACCTGTGAGCAACCGTCATTCAGCGTCACGGGAACCACGAAGCTGTGGGGCAATGTGAACGTGCTGGCTCGCTGCGCCAACGAAAAACGCTATTTACAGGTTGCCGTTCAGGCGACGGGCAATTATGTTGTTGCCGCCGTGCCTATTGCGCGTGGCAGCCTGCTGCAGGCAAACAGCGTGACGTTGAAGCGCGGGCGCCTGGATCAGCTCCCGCCACGGACAATGCTGGAAATGAACCAGGCACAGGATGCCGTCAGCCTGCGCGATGTTGCGCCAGGCCAGCCGATTCAGCTTTCAATGCTGCGCCAGGCATGGCGTGTCAAAGCGGGACAGCAGGTGATGGTTGTGGCCAACGGAGACGGCTTTAGCATCAACAGTGAAGGGAAAGCGTTAAACAATGCCGCGGTCGCGCAAAACGCCCGCGTCAGAATGTCCTCAGGCCAGGTGGTGAGCGGAACCGTCGATTCTGATGGGAATATTCTGATTAACCTATAATCTTTTTAAAGATTTCGCGGCGCGTGCCGATAAATATTCAACTAATGATGATGTCAGGCGCAAACGCCGCGAACCCTCGATGAGGACAACACTATGAGCATTGATCGTACATCAGCCCTGAAGCCGGTAAGCGCTGTACAGCCTCGCGAAACGAATGACGCTACCCCTCAGAAAACGCGTCTGGAAAAACCGTCAACGTCTAACAGCACCAGCGTGACGCTGAGCGATGCCCAGGCAAAACTGATGCAGCCCGGCAGCAACGATATCAATATGGAACGTGTGGAAGCGCTGAAAACCGCAATTCGTAACGGCGAGCTGAAAATGGACACCAGCAAAATCGCTGACGCCCTGATTCAGGAAGCACAGAGTTTCTTACAGAGTAACTAACCGTATGAGTCGACTGTCAGAAATACTGGATCACATGACGGTTGTCCTGAACGACCTGAAAACGGTAATGGACGCTGAACAGCAGCACCTCTCTTCCGGTAACATCAACGGCAGTGCGCTGCAGCGGATTACTGAGGATAAGAGTTCGCTTCTGGCGACGCTGGATTATCTGGAGCAGCAACGACGCGCTGAGCAGGATCCTAAGCGCAGCGCCAATGACGATATTGTTGAGCGCTGGCAGACCATAACGGAAAAAACCCAGCACCTGCGCGACCTCAACCAGCATAACGGCTGGCTGCTTGAAGGCCAGATAGAGCGTAATCAGCAGGCGCTTGAGGTGTTGAAGCCGCATAAAGAAACCGGACTTTACGGTGCGGATGGTCAGACAGCGACGGCGCGCATTGCGGGTGTGAAAAAGATTTCGATTTGACGCATCTGCGACAAATCATGCAGTGGGGAGCACCCTAAGGTGAACTCCCCTTTTGGCGTTTATGCCGTACGGCGGGCAAATTCTTTCACTTTGAAGCCCAGTACAGCGAGCGTGGCAAAGTAAGCTACCACCCCAACGCCCACCACGGCCATCAGCCGCATCAGACGATAAGGCATCGTGCCCTGGGACCACTCTGGCATAACATGCATCATCCCGAGTAATGCCGCAGACATCACCAGTACTGCAATAATCAACCGCACAAGGAAGCTCGCCCAGCCCGGCTGCGGCGTAAAGATATCCTGCTTGCGCAGTTGCCAGTACAACAGCCCGGCATTCAGACAGGCCGCCAGCCCAATAGACAGCGACAGACCGGCATGCTTCAGCGGGCCGATAAACGCCAGGTTCATCAGCTGCGTCATAATCAGCGTCACAATGGCAATTTTCACCGGCGTTTTAATGTCCTGACGCGAGTAGAACCCCGGAGCCAGCACCTTGACGACAATCAGCCCCATCAAGCCGACGGAGTAGGCAATCAGCGCCCGCTGGGTCATCGCGGCGTCAAAGGCAGTGAATTTACCGTACTGGAACAGGGACACCGTCAGCGGCTTGGCCAGAATCCCCAGCGCCACCGCACTTGGCAATGCCAGCAAGAAGCAGAGACGTAACCCCCAGTCCATCAGGCGGCAGTATTCATCATGGTTGCCGCTGGCAAAGCTTTTTGACAGCGACGGCAGCAGGATGGTCCCCAGCGCCACGCCCAGCACACCGGATGGAAACTCCATCAGACGGTCCGCGTAGTACATCCACGACACAGAGCCCGACACCAGGAAAGAGGCAAAGATGGTGTTGATGATAAGCGAGATCTGGCTGACGGAGACGCCAAGAATGGCGGGCCCCATCTGCTTAATCACGCGCATCGCGCCGGCATCTTTGAGATTAATGCGCGGCAGCACCAGCATACCGATTTTCTTCAGGTGCGGCAGCTGATACGCCAGCTGCAGCACGCCGCCCACGGTTACCGCCCAGGCCAGCGCCAGTACCGGTGGGTTGAAATGCGGCGCGGCGAACAGGGCAAAACCGATCATGCTGACGTTAAGGAACGTCGGCGCAAACGCCGGAACGGAGAAACGGTTCCAGGTGTTCAGTATTGCCCCCACCAGCGAGGCCAGCGAGATCAGCAGAATATAGGGGAAGGTAATGCGCAGCAGCTGCGAGGTCAGTGCAAATTTATCAGCCGTATCGGCAAAACCGGGGGCGGTCACCAGAATCACCCACGGCGCGGCCAGCATCCCGATAATGGTCACCACGGCCAGCGCCAGGGTCAGTAGCCCAGAGACGTAAGAGACAAAAACGCGGGTCGCATCCTCGCCCTGCTTGCTTTTATATTCCGCGAGAATAGGCACAAATGCCTGCGAAAATGCCCCTTCTGCAAAAATACGACGCAACAGATTTGGCAATTTGAACGCGACGAAAAAGGCGTCCGTCGCCATTCCTGCACCAAAAACCCTTGCCACAATCGCGTCACGTGCAAAGCCCAGCACGCGAGAAAACATGGTCATCGAGCTGACTGCCGCCAGCGATTTTAATAAGTTCATTAACGTGAATTTCCAGAACCATACGGATGTGTAGGCCGGGTTAGCGTAAGCGCCACCCGGCAAAGCCAACAAGCGGCGCTTAGTCTAACCGGATTTCATCGAATTACTATCGGCAGATGTTACAGCGAATTATTCACTCATGGCATCGCGCCAGAGTCTTTCCACAATGCGCTGCGCCAGAATGGCCTGCTCGCCGGACGTTTCAGGAACCGTCTGATTTTGCACACAGGTGATGAAGTGACGGGCACATCCTGCGAAACCACGCTGCTCAAGCGTACTTTGCCACCCGGGTGCAGGAGGCGTAACAACGCCATTGCCCTTCTCTTCGCGCCACTCGCGCATATCGGTAATGTCATACAGCGCACCGTCGGTGACGGCCTGAACGAACTCACGCTGGCTGCCCGCGCGACGGTGCATACTGGTGGTAATCTGAAGATGCTCAACGGCAAAATGGTGTTCCGCGTACACCATCTCCCCTCGTTCGTTAGTGACCAGGGTGCCGCTTTTCAGCTGTGCATTACCGTTGCTCAGCCACAGCGCGGTATCCACCACGTGAAGATAATCATCAAGAAGGGTAAAACGCAGATCGTTCGGCCCTACGCTGTCGGTACGATGCTTATCCATACGCAGCGAAGCCATATTGCCGGACTGCGCTTTCAGCTGCTGGTAAAGCGGCGCAAAGCGGCGGTTAAACCCCACCATCAGGGTCAGGTTTTTACGCGCCGCCAGATCAATCAGGCGTTCGGCGTCCTGCACGTTTTCCGCCAGCGGTTTATCCACGCAGACGTGGACGCCCGCATTGAGCAGCTCGCTTACCACCTGATAGTGGGTGGCCGTGGAGGTATGCACAAAGACGGCGTCACACTCGCGGGCCAGATCCTGCAGCGAGGCGGCATACGGAATGCGCCAGGTTGCGCAGATACGCTCTGCTTTTTCACGGCCAGGAGACCATGCGCCTTGCAGCGTCCAGTCGGTCGCAGCCCCTAAAACCGGTAGCCAGGCTTTTTGCGCTATTCCGCCCAGCCCCACGACGCCAATGCGTAATTTTTTCACCGTCAGTCTCCCAAATGTGCCAGTAATGCATCCAGACGTTGTTTCAACCCGGCGACCTCACCTTCCAGAGCCTCCACACGGGCAACCAAATCGTCATCGCCAGCGGTTATATCGGTTACAGGAGACGTAACTGAAATATCAACGTCACCGCAGAAGAGATGCATATAGCGGCTTTCACGTTTACCCGGCTCGCGGGCCAGACGGACAACGTACGGGCCATCTTCACGTGCGGCCAGCCCCTCCAGCGTCTGCTCAACTTCCTGCATGTCGCTAAACTCATGCATACGGGAAGCACGCGTGCGCAGCTCCCCCGGCGTCTGCGCCCCGCGCAACAACAGCGTAGTAACGACCGCCACTTCGGCGCTGCTCAGCTTCAGGTCACCAAATTCGGAGTTACAGAAACGCTGTTCGTATTTGGTCACGCGGTTACCGAAGCCGCTGACGGTGCGCAGATAGTGGCGTTTTACCAGCGCATCCAGCACGTCCTGAACGTCATGCTCGCTGAGGTTCATCACCGGCTCACGGTTCGTTTTTTGGTTACAGGCCATGGTCACGGCGTTAACAGAAAGCGGATACTGTTCCGGCGTGGTGACCTGTTTTTCGAGTAAGCACCCAATCACGCGCGCTTCTGTACCGTTTAGCTGATACTTCATCTTTTCTCCTTAACGACCTGCAGTCCAGTCACGGGTGGTTAACGCCGTCAGCACGTGGTCACGCCACTCGCCGTCTATCAACAAATAGTCTTTGGCGTAACCTTCTTTCTCGAACCCTAAGCGCGCCAGTAAATTTCCGCTGCGCTGATTATGCGGCATATAGTTCGCCATAATGCGATGAATGTGTTGCGTACGTTGCATATAGCGGATTGCCGCCGTTAACGCCTCGTACATCAGCCCCTGCCCCTGCCATTTCTGACCGATGGAGTAGCCAAGGTAACAGGCGTGAAACGACCCGCGCACCACATTCGAGAAATTGGCGATCCCGATAATTTCTTTCTCTTCTGGATCCAGCAACGCAAAATAAAACGCGCTACCCTGTTTATGAAATTCCGCAATCATGCTGAGGCGCGCCTGCCAGCCGGAGGGGTAACAATGGCTCTCATCCCGAACGGGTTCCCAGGGTTTCAAAAACTGGCGATTCTCGGCGTAATAATCCGCCAGACGCCAGGCATCACGCTCATGCACCAGACGAACGACCAGCCGGTCCGTTGTCAGACGCACTTTTGGCACATTACTGCGATAGCCAAACATCAATACCACTCCTTCCCGTCACTTCAGCTTGCCCATTAGCTTTACTATACCTGCGCCCGTGCCGTCTGTGAAAACAGTGACATACCATTTTCACCTCTTTTCACCTTTTTCAATGAAAACTCTCTATCAAAGCACCCTTTTGATAAAAAAATATTGTCGCGTCCAGGGGTGGGAAAAAACGTGGCGACACCGCAGAATGTTAGCGTGCTCACCTTCTTATTTTCCCTGGAGGGAAAATGTCCCGCGTATCACAGGCGAGGAGCCTGGGTAAATATTTCCTGTTAGTCGATAACATGCTGGTCGTGCTCGGCTTTTTTGTCGTGTTCCCTCTCATCTCGATCCGCTTTGTCGATCAAATGGGCTGGGCGGCGGTAATGGTCGGTATTGCCCTGGGACTGCGTCAGTTTGTCCAGCAGGGTCTGGGCGTCTTTGGCGGCGCGATCGCTGACCGCTTTGGCGCTAAACCAATGATCGTGACCGGTATGCTGCTCCGCGCGGCAGGCTTTGCCACGATGGCCGTTGCCCACGAGCCCTGGCTGCTCTGGTTTTCCTGCTTCCTCTCCGGTATCGGCGGCACGCTGTTTGACCCGCCCCGTACCGCGCTGGTGGTAAAGCTGATTCGCCCGCAGCACCGGGGGCGTTTCTTCTCCATTCTGATGATGCAGGACAGTGCCGGCGCGGTGGTTGGCGCATTGCTGGGAAGCTGGCTGCTGCAGTACGATTTCCGTCTGGTCTGTGCGGCCGGGGCGGTACTCTTTATTCTGTGCGCGCTGTTTAACGGTCTCTATCTTCCCGCCTGGAAACTGTCGACGGTAAAAGCGCCGGTGCGCGAGGGGCTAGGTCGCGTTCTGCGCGACAAGCGTTTTGTCACCTACGTATTGACCCTGACCGGGTATTACATGCTGGCCGTGCAGGTGATGCTGATGCTGCCGATCATGGTAAACGATATTGCGGGCACGCCTGCTGCCGTTAAATGGATGTACGCCATTGAAGCCTGCCTGTCACTGACGCTGCTCTACCCCATCGCCCGCTGGAGCGAACGGCGTTTTCGCCTGGAACATCGCCTGATGGCCGGGCTGTTTCTGATGACGCTGAGCATGATGCCGATCGGTCTGGTGAGCTCGCTCCAGCAGCTGTTTACGCTGATTTGCACCTTCTATATCGGCTCCATCATCGCCGAGCCCGCCCGGGAAACGCTGAGCGCCTCGCTTGCGGACGCGCGTGCCCGCGGCAGCTATATGGGATTCAGCCGACTCGGTCTGGCCTTTGGTGGCGCGTTAGGCTACACCGGCGGCGGCTGGCTCTTCGATGCCGGTAAAGCGCTGAAGCAACCGGAACTGCCGTGGATGATGCTCGGCGCAGTGGGCTTTATGACGTTACTGGCCCTCTGGTGGCAGTTCAGCCAGAAGCGCAGCGCGAGCGGTATGCTCGAGCCCGGCGCATAATCCTTCTCGTTGGCGGGAGAACTCTCCCGCCTCACTTCTCAGTATTTTCTGCTGGTTTCTGCCATTTCACACTGACATACTGACGCTACAGGACAGAAGCGCCGATTTTTCGTTGAGGAACACCATGAAGAAAATTGTCATTGCCGCCGCATTTATCGTTAGCGGCCTGCTGGTGGGCTGCAATCAGCTTACGCAATACACCGTCAGTGAACAGGAAATTAATCAGGCGCTGGAAAAACATAACAATTTCTCTAAAGACATTGGTGTGCCAGGCCTTGCCGATGCGCATATCATTCTCACCAATCTCACCAGCCAGATTGGTCGTGAAGAGCCCAATAAAGTCACCCTCGCCGGGGATGCCAGCCTTGATATGACCTCCCTTTTTGGCAACCAGAAAGCCAACATCAAGCTCAAGCTGAAGGCACTTCCGGTTTTCAACAAAGAGAAGGGCGCGATTTTCCTGCAGGAGATGGAAGTAGTCGATGCGCAGGTTTCACCGGACAAGATGGCACCGGTTCTGCAAACCCTGATGCCCTATCTGAACCAGTCGCTGCGTAACTATTTCAATCAGCAACCGGCGTATGTCTTGAGCGAAGACAAAAGTAAGGGTGAAGCCCTTGCGAAAAAATACGCAAAAGGGATAGAGGTGAAACCGGGAGAAATCATCATTCCTTTCACCGATTAACCTGAAGGGCGCTGCGGCGCCCTTTTTTTTACGGAAAAGTGTGCAAACGAAAACGTTTCCGCTTATGATTTGTGTCCGGCAAAAACAGCCATCCTTATGACTGATTCCTGACAAGCCGGAGCTTCCATGACTGCACAACCCCAGGTTCTTAAAATCCGCCGCCCTGACGACTGGCATATCCATCTGCGCGATGGCGATATGCTGAAAACCGTCGTGCCTTATACCAGTGAAATTTATGGCCGCGCGATTGTCATGCCAAACCTGGTTCCGCCAGTCACCACCGTCGATGCCGCGATTGCCTACCGCCAGCGCATTCTGGATGCCGTCCCGGCTGGACATAATTTCACCCCGCTGATGACCTGCTATCTGACCGATTCTCTCGATCCGGACGAAGTTGAGCGCGGGTTTAACGAAGGCGTTTTTACGGCGGCGAAACTCTATCCTGCAAACGCCACCACCAACTCCAGCCACGGCGTCACCAGCATTGATGCCATCATGCCGGTGCTGGAACGTATGCAGAAACTGGGCATGCCGTTGCTGGTACACGGCGAAGTCACGCATGCCGAGATTGATATCTTCGACCGTGAAGCCCGCTTTATCGAGACCGTGATGGAACCGCTGCGTCAGCGCCTGCCTGCGCTTAAAGTGGTCTTTGAACATATCACCACCAAAGACGCCGCAGAATATGTGCGTGACGGCAACGAGTTGATTGCCGCCACCATCACCCCACAGCATCTGATGTTTAACCGTAACCACATGCTGGTAGGCGGGGTACGCCCTCACCTGTACTGCCTGCCGATCCTTAAGCGCAACGTTCACCAGCAGGCGCTGCGCGAACTGGTTGCCAGCGGTTTCTCACGCGCTTTCCTCGGCACAGACTCCGCGCCTCACGCCCGCCATCGTAAAGAGGCGAGCTGCGGCTGCGCAGGCTGTTTCAACGCCCCTACGGCCCTTGCCAGCTATGCAACGGTATTTGAAGAGATGGACGCGCTGGAACATTTCGAAGCGTTCTGCTCCCTCAACGGCCCGCGCTTTTACGGCCTGCCGGTCAATGACACGTTCATTGAACTGGAGCGCAAAGCGAGCCAGGTGGAGGCATCCATTGCCCTGACGGATGATACGCTGATCCCCTTCCTGGCAGGCGAAACCGTCAACTGGACGGTAAAACGCTAAATAATCAACGCCCCTTGTTGTCAAACGAACAATATACCTGTATAAATAAACAGTATATTACACAGGGGGCATTTATGCGTATTGAAGTCACCATAGCCAAAACTACCGTTCTGCCTGCTGGCGCGCTTGACGCACTGGCTGGCGAATTATCCCGTCGTATTCATAACACCTTCCCCGACAATGCAGGCGCCGTCACTGTTCGTTACGCCGCGGCGAACAACCTTTCCGTCATTGGCGGTGCAAAAGAAGATAAAGATCGCATCAGCGAAATCCTGCAGGAAACGTGGGAGAGCGCTGACGACTGGTTCATCACAGATTAACACTGCTCCCTCATTGTGTTTTTTGCCGGGTCGCCCCGGTTTTTTTTGCCTGAAATTCCAGAAAGTTCAAAATAATTCGGCAACTTCTTTAAAAATCGTGAACAAGATGGTGTTTTATTGCTCGAACAATCCTAAAAAGCAGAAAAATGTGTTGCTAGCTGTTTATTTTTCCCTTAGGAACCCTTATTACTTGTATACTGAAGTTGCTTTCAGAAAAACATGCATTGAACCTCGAAGTCGTTGTCTTCTAACACGCATTATGGGGGTTATAATGGAAAAGAATAGCGAAGTCATCCAGACCCACCCACTCGTTGGCTGGGATATCAGTACCGTAGACAGCTACGATGCACTGATGCTGCGTTTGCACTACCAGACCCCAAATCAGCTGAACCGTGAAGAAGCGGAAGTTGGACAGACGCTGTGGCTTACGACAGACGTCGCCCGTCAGTTTATTTCTATTTTAGAGGCAGGAATTGCAAAAATAGAATCTGGCGACTATCAGGAAAATGAGTATAAACGGCACTAACCGAATGCTCACTTTTCTTTCAACAGGCACCCACGCGGTGCCTTATTTATTTCCCGCTTGTTTGCACCCGCTTTGTTAATTACTCTGCTAAAAAAAACGTACGTGACGAGATGCATATGAGATATGACCTAATCATTATTGGCAGTGGCTCCGTAGGATCGGCCGCCGGGTATTACGCGACACAGGCAGGACTCAATGTCCTGATGATTGACTCTCACCTGCCGCCCCATAGCGAAGGTAGCCACCACGGCGACACGCGTCTCATTCGCCATGCCTATGGCGAGGGGGAACGCTATGTTCCGCTGGTGCTTCGTGCCCAGACGCTGTGGGACGCGCTGGCTAAAGAGACTGAAGAGCGCATTTTCGAACGTACGGGCGTCATCAATCTTGGCCCGGCCCGTTCGGAATTTCTGGCTAATGTGGAACGCAGCGCAAAGGCCTTTAATCTGGAGGTTGAGAAGCTGGACGCGCCGGCTATCACCACGCGCTGGCCAGAAATTACCGTCCCGGACGATTATATTGGCCTCTTTGAAGCCAACTCCGGGGTGTTGCACTGTGAAACCGCCATCAAAACCTGGATCGACCTTGCCGCCAAAGCGGGCTGTGCGCAACTGTTCAACTGTCCGGTGGAGGCCATCACGCATAACGCAGATGGCGTGACGGTAACGACTCTGGACGGTGAATATTCGGCGTCTCGTTTGCTTATCAGCGCAGGAACCTGGGTCACCCGCCTGCTGCCAGACCTGCCGATCCAGCCCGTGCGTAAGGTCTTTTCGTGGTTCCAGTCGGATGGTCGCTACAGTGCCCAGAATAAATTCCCGGCGTTCACCGGCGAATTGCCCAATGGCGATCAGTTCTACGGTTTCCCTTCCGAAAAAGACGCGCTCAAGATTGGAAAACACAACGGGGGGCAAGTTATCTCCTCACCTGACGAGCGTAAACCGTTTGGTGCTTTTCCGCAGGATGGTTCAGAAGCCTTCTCGTTCCTGCGCAATATTCTCCCGGGCGTGGGTGGCCTGCTCTACGGCGCGGCCTGCACCTACGACAATACGCCGGATGAAGACTTTATCATTGATACGTTGCCAGGACATGACAACACCCTGCTCATTACCGGGCTGAGCGGACACGGATTTAAGTTCGCTTCCGTGCTGGGTGAAATCGCCGCGCAATTTGCTCAGGGTATCACGCCTCAGTTTGATCTGACGCCCTTCTCACTCGCGCGTTTTAACGGATAATCGCTATGGGCTCCGGACAGTTTGGGGCCCGTTTTCTTTACGGTGAATCATGGGGCATTATGCGCAGGATCGTGAGTTTTCTCGTCAATAATATTCGCGAACATTTTATGCTCTATATCTTACTGTGGGCGCTACTTGCGATCGTTGATTTTATTTACATTGTATTTTATTGAAAGGGTTGACTGACATTTATTGACGTTACTTTATGTTTATTTAATCTCTTCCCCCCTGCTTATTCCGCCTTGCACGAAGCCTTTGAATTACCTTTGCGGTTCCTTTTCAAAATTGCTGAAATAAATAAAATAAAAATCCATATACTCTTATTTCAGTTGCAATATCTTGCCTTCCCGTTCATTTTTACGTTTCGGTTAATTTGAAAATGGACATTCTGATGCAATTACGTAACTCCTCCCGGCGCTACGGAATAATATCCATAAGTTTGCACTGGATATTTGCCATTGCCGTCTATGGCATGTTCGGACTTGGACTCTGGATGGTCACGCTCAGCTATTACGACGGCTGGTATCACCAGGCGCCGGAGTTGCATAAAAGCATCGGCGTTTTGCTGATGCTGGGGCTGATTTTCCGCGTGATATGGCGACATATCTCCCCGCCACCTGCAGCACCGAAGACCCACAGTAAATTGACCCGTTTCAGTGCTGTCGCCGCGCATATTGCGCTTTATGCGCTGCTCTTCGCCATTCTGATCAGCGGCTATCTCATTTCGACGGCAGACGGCAAGCCGATCAGCGTTTTTGGTCTGTTCGAGGTGCCAGCAACGCTCAGTGATGCTGGGGTTCAGGCCGACACGGCGGGGGTGATCCACCTCTGGCTTGCCTGGAGCGTGGTGATCCTGTCCGTGCTGCACGGGCTTGCCGCCCTTAAACACCACTTTATTGATAAAGACGATACGCTCAAGCGCATGCTTGGCCGCTCGTCAATTGACTCTGGAGTATAAAATGAAAAAACACCTGCTGGGTATCGCACTGGGCTCTCTGTTATTCACCACCGGTTCCGCCGTGGCGGCGGATTATAAAATTGATAAAGAGGGCCAGCACGCGTTCGTCAATTTCCGTATTCAGCATCTGGGATACAGCTGGCTGTACGGTACCTTTAAAGATTTTGACGGCACATTCACCTTTGACGAGAAAAATCCTGCGGCGGATAAAGTCAATGTGACCATTAATACGAACAGCGTTGACACCAATCATGCTGAGCGCGATAAACACCTGCGCAGCGCAGAGTTCCTGAACGTCACTAAATTCCCGAAAGCGACCTTCACCTCTACGGACGTGAAAAAAGACGGTGATAAGTTGAATATTACCGGTAATCTTACCCTGAATGGCGTTACGAAACCCGTGACTCTGGATGCAAAATTGATCGGCCAGGGTGACGATCCGTGGGGGGGTAAACGCGCAGGTTTTGAAGCGGCAGGAAAAATTCACCTGAAAGATTTTAATATCACAACGGATTTGGGTCCGGCGTCTCAGGATGTTGAGCTGGTTATTTCTGTTGAAGGTGTGCAGCAGAAGTCATAATAGATTCGCCCGGCAGGATCTCGCCTGCCGGGCGTTATTATCATTCCGGGTCGGGAATACCCAGTTTGGTATTCAGACGGCCGCGTGATTTATTAAAAATCTTATTGCCGTTTTCTCGTCCCGCACGACGCCGACGCTGCTCTTCTTCCGGCAGAATACTCTCTTCACTGCACAGTTCACTGCAGCAACCGTTAAACTTCTCGGCACAGGCAGGGCACTGGATGAACAGCAGATGGCAACCGTCGTTTTTACAGTTGGTATGGGTATCGCACGGCGCACCGCACTGGTGGCACTGGGCAATAACGTCTTCCGAAATACGCTCACCCATACGCTCGTCAAAGACAAAGTTTTTCCCGATAAAGCGTACCGGTAAACCCTGCTCGCGGGCGCGGCGGGCGTACTCGATAATGCCGCCTTCAATATGCCAGACCTTATTAAAGCCGTTGTGCTTCATCCACGCGCTGGCTTTCTCACAGCGGATACCGCCGGTGCAGTACATAACGATTTTTTTATCTTTATGTTCCTGCATCATCTCAACCGCCTTGGGCAGTTGCTCGCGGAAGGTGTCGGCCGGGATTTCCATCGCGTTCTCGAAATGCCCCACTTCATATTCATAGTGGTTACGCATATCAATGAACACGGCATCCGGATCGTCCAGCATCGCATTCACTTCCGCTGCCTTCAAATATTCACCGACGTTCGCCGGGTTAAATTCAGGATCGTCAATACCGTCCGCCACTATGCGTTCACGCACCTTCATGCGCAGCACCCAGAAGGATTTCCCGTCATCGTCCAGGGCAATGTTCAGGCGTAAGCCGTCGAGAGCGGGGTCGAAGCGATAAAGACACTCGCGGAAAGCGCTGACTTTGCTTTCCGGTACGCTAATCTGCGCGTTGATGCCTTCGCGGGCAAGGTAGACGCGCCCGAAAACGTTCAGGGCTGTGAAAGCCTGATAAAGCGCATCGCGGGTCGCCTGCGGATCGTCGATCGTGAAGTATTTATAGAAAGAGATGGTTGTGCGCGGTTCGGTTTCAGCCAACATACGCGCTCTTAACATCTCATTCGACACGCGGTTGTGTAACACTGGCATGGTGTACAGTCCTGGAATCGTTAGAGAGAATGAAAAATCGGTCGGCATCATATAGCAAACAAAACCAATTTACATCCACACAATTTACGCTACATTTCACACACCCTGATTAATCAGGTTTAACAATTGCTCTCGTCGTACAGGTTTCGTTGGCAGATATTTTGGCAACGTCTCAAAAAATGCGACAATAGCGAAACAGGACGTTTGAACACAGGAAAGACATGACCCAGTTACCCAAATTTACCGTCGCCCTTTTGCACCCTCGCTATTGGATGACCTGGCTTGGCATTGGCTTTTTATGGCTACTGGTACAGCTTCCCTACCCTGTTATCTTCCGGTTAGGTAAATCGTTAGGCCGAATCGCGCTAACGTTCATGAAGCGTCGGGCGCGCATCGCGTACCGAAATCTTGAGCTGTGCTTCCCGCAGATGAGCGAGGCAGAGCGCCACGATATGGTCACGAAGAATTTCGAATCCGTCGGTATGGGGCTCATGGAAACCGGTATGGCGTGGTTCTGGTCAGATAAGCGCATGGCGCGCTGGAGCAAAGTGACGGGAACCGGCATGGAGCCCGTGCATACGCTTCAGGCTAACCAGACCGGCGTTCTGCTGATCGGGGTTCATTTTCTTACGCTGGAGATCGGGGCGCGGATGTTTGGCATGCAGGCGCCCGGCATCGGTGTTTATCGTCCAAACGACAACCCGGTTATCGATCTCATTCAGACCAACGGCCGCATGCGCTCCAATAAAAGCATGATCGACCGTAAGGATCTGAAGGGCATGATCCGCGCCCTTAAATCCGGTGATGTGGTCTGGTATGCTCCCGACCACGACTACGGCCCGCAGTCGAGCGTATTTGTGCCGTTCTTCGCCGTTGAAGAGGCGGCCACCACCACCGGCACCTGGATGCTGGCACGGATGTCCAAAGCCGCCATCGTCCCCTTTGTGCCCCGCCGTATGCCGGATGGCTCAGGCTACGAGCTGATGATGCTCGAACCGGAGCTCGCGCCGCCGTTAGACGATGCAGAAACCACCGCGCGCTGGATGAACAGCGTTGTAGAGAAGTGCATCATGCTGGCCCCTGAGCAGTATATGTGGCTGCATCGCCGCTTTAAAACGCGACCACAGGGCACACCGTCCCGCTATTGATCCTCATGCGGCCCCATTCGGGCCGCCTCCTGTTTTAGCTTTAAAAGCGCTTCCGCATTGCGGCAATCATAACCCAGGCGCATAATTAGCAGGCTTATTACTTTATGCCTCAGGTGCTCAGCACCTCATTATGCGGAATGTTATGTCACCCTCAGATGCCCCCATAAACTGGAAACGTAACCTCACGGTTGCGTGGCTTGGCTGTTTTCTTACCGGTGCGGCGTTCAGCCTGGTTATGCCTTTCCTGCCGCTCTACGTCGAACAACTGGGCGTGACGGGCCACAGCGCGCTCAATATGTGGTCTGGACTGGTCTTCAGCATTACGTTTCTCTTCTCCGCGATTGCCTCACCCTTCTGGGGTGGCCTTGCCGATCGCAAGGGCCGAAAAATTATGCTCCTACGTTCTGCGCTGGGGATGGCCATCATCATGGCGCTGATGGGGGTCGCGCAAAACGTCTGGCAGTTCCTGGTATTGCGGGCATTGCTGGGTTTACTGGGCGGATTTATTCCCAATGCGAATGCCCTGATTGCCACGCAAATTCCGCGCCATAAGAGCGGCTGGGCGCTTGGGACGCTCTCCACCGGTGGCGTAAGTGGCGCCTTGCTGGGGCCACTGGCCGGAGGACTGCTGGCGGATAATTACGGCCTGCGCCCGGTCTTTTTCATCACCGCCAGCGTGCTGTTCCTGTGCTTTATCGTCACTCTGCTCTGTATCCGTGAGAACTTCACGCCTGTCGCCAAAAAAGAGATGCTCCATGCCAGAGACGTGCTGACCTCGCTTAAGAATCCCAGACTGGTGCTGAGCCTGTTCGTCACGACAATGATTATTCAGGTCGCTACCGGCTCGATTGCGCCAATTCTGACGCTCTACGTGCGTGACCTGGCGGGTGATGTCAGTAACATCGCCTTTATCAGCGGGCTGATTGCCTCCGTGCCCGGCGTGGCGGCGCTGCTTAGCGCCCCGAGGCTGGGCAAGCTGGGGGATCGGGTGGGCCCGGAAAAAATTCTGATCTGCGCACTGGTGATCTCCGTCCTGCTGCTTGTCCCCATGTCGATGGTGCACTCTCCGTGGCAACTGGGGGTTCTGCGCTTTTTACTGGGCGCCGCCGACGGGGCGTTACTGCCCGCCGTACAGACCCTGCTGGTTTACAACTCCACGAACCAGATTGCGGGGCGTATTTTTAGCTATAACCAGTCATTTCGCGATATTGGTAATGTGACCGGACCGCTTCTCGGTGCAGGTATATCCGCCAGCTTTGGTTTCCGCGCCGTCTTTATCGTGACGGCGGGCGTGGTGTTGTTCAACGCGATGTATTCGTGGTTGAGTTTATCCCGCGCGTTACGCCCCACGACAGAATAAGGCGAAAGCCTGACGGCTTATTTTCGCATTCATACTTGCAGAATCCGATCTTCAGCTATTCTTTCCCTGAAACCTTCTGGAAAACAGGGAGACACCAATGACCATGTACGCCACGCTGGAAGAAGCTATTGATGCCGCTCGCGAAGAGTTCCTCGCCGACAATCCCGGTGTTGAGGAAGAAGATGCTGACGTGCAACAACTTAATATCCAAAAATACGTTCTGCAGGACGGGGATATTATGTGGCAGGCCGAATTCTTTGCTGATGAAGGTGAAGAAGGGGAATGTTTGCCGGTCCTGAGCGGTGAAGGCGCGCAGGCCGTCTTTGATGGTGATTATGACGAAATCGAGTTACGGCAGGAGTGGCTGGAAGAGAACACCCTGCACGAGTGGGATGAGGGCGAATTTCAGCTCGAACCCCCGCTGGATACGGAAGAAGGTCAAACCGCAGCCGATGAGTGGGACGAGCGTTGATTTACGCTACTCGTACGGGCCGTGGCTGGCATCGATGGGCAGCAACAGCGTGTCGAAAATCAGCGAAAACGGCAGATCGAGCACGGTCAGGTAGCGCCACGCGGAATCACGTACATCCCATTTCACACCCGGGTAATACTGATTCCCATGGCCCTGCCCTGGAATAGTGCGGCTGATGATGCTGCCGCAGCCGCTAAGCAGGCATGCCATCAGGACGACGATGATTATTCTCATAAGTTACCTCTAAAAAAATACCGGCGATTAAGCCGGTATTTTTATCTGGCGGGTGGCGCTACGCTTACCCGCCCTGATTAACAACTTACTTCGCCTTCAGTGCAAGCGGATTCAGCTTCACGTCTTTGTAGTAGTTCACCCACGAAGAATACTTTTCCGGAGCGGACCATACGCGATAGTGAAGCCTTGCCATCGTGACCGGATCGCTCAGCAGCACCAGACGACGGTCGCGGTTGAGTTTTTCCGGCGTCTCGTTAAGCGCCTGCTCAACGTGACGATCGCGGGCAATCTCCAGCACATGACTTGCACGGTGACGCGCCGTCGCCATGGCTGTTGCCAGGGCGTTAAATGACGGGTTAAACACGGCGTGCATAAAGCCATCATCCAGCGTGCGATTGCGGTTCTGCTCCAGATAGGTATCGGTATCCACCAGCACCTTCGGCGGGGAGTACTCTTCCGGGATCAGGAACAGTTTCCAGCGTTTAGTCCGCAGTCCCACCGTTGAACGGCTGGAGATCACAGAGACGAACGGCGACAGGATCAGCGAGAAGACAATCGGCGCCAGCCAGAACAGGAAGCGCAGATCCAGCCAGGCCATGCCCGCCGCCCACACCAGCCCCAGCAGCAGCTGAGAACCGTGACGCATGAAGGCTTCGCCCCACGGCGTGGAGTCGTCATCACGCTGCGGTGAGTTCCAGACCACTTCCCAGCCCAGGAACGCACTGACCACAAACACGGTGTGGAACAGCATACGCACCGGTGCCAGCAGCACAGAGAACAGCACTTCCAGCAGCAGTGAAAGGGTCACGCGGAAGAAACCGCCATACTCTTTCGAACCTTTGCACCAGATCAGGATGATACTGAGCAGCTTAGGCAGGAACAGCAGCACCATGGTAGACGCAAACAGCGCAATTGCCAGCTCCGGACGCCACTGCGGCCACACTGGGAACAGCTGGCGCGGTTGCAGGAAGTATTGCGGCTCCGTCAAAGCATGGACGACCTGCAATGCAGTAGAGAGCGCAAGGAACATGAACCACAGCGGTGCGGAGAGATAAGACATCACGCCCGTCAGGAACACCGCGCGGTGAACCGGGTGCATCCCTTTGACAAGGAACAGGCGGAAGTTCATCAGGTTGCCGTGACACCAGCGGCGGTCACGCTTGAGCTCATCCAGCAGGTTCGGTGGCAGCTCTTCATACGATCCCGGGAGGTCGTAGGCAATCCAGACGCCCCAGCCCGCACGACGCATCAGCGCAGCTTCCACGAAGTCATGCGACAGAATAGAACCGGCAAACGAACCCTCACCTGGCAGCGGCGCCAGCGCACAGTGTTCAATGAACGGCTTCACGCGAATAATGGCGTTGTGACCCCAGTAGTGCGATTCACCCAACTGCCAGAAGTGCAGACCGGCAGTAAACAGCGGCCCGTAAACACGGGTGGCAAACTGCTGGCAGCGCGCATAAAGCGTGTCCATACCGGACGCTTTTGGCGAAGACTGAATGATCCCCGCGTTCGGGTTGGCTTCCATCAGACGCACCAGACCGCTCAGGCAGTCACCGCTCATGACGGAGTCCGCATCCAGCACCACCATGTAGCTGTACTGGTTACCCCAGCGACGGCAGAAGTCATCGATGTTACCGCTTTTACGCTTCACACGACGGCGACGACGACGGTAGAAGATCTGACCTTCGCCCTGTACTTCTGCAATCAGCTCCATCCACGCTTTTTGTTCTGCAACGCAGATATCCGGGTTGTAACTGTCGCTCAGGATATAGACGTCGAAATGCGCCGCGTTGCCGGTCGCCTTGACGGACTCCCAGGTCGCACGCAGGCCCGCAAATACGCGGTCAACGTCTTCGTTACAAATAGGCATGATCAGCGCGGTACGGTGCTCAGGATTGAGGGGTTCATCCCCGACCGTTGACGCTGAAATGCTGTATTTGTCCCGCCCCATCAGCAATTGCAGGAAGCCCATTAGCGCGGTCCAGAAACCGGCCGAAACCCAGCAGAACAGAACCGCAAACAGCAGGAGGATGCCGCTTTGCAGGATATAAGGCAGTAGCTGCATGAAGGAGACCCAGAGATCCTGGCCCGTCATGTCCGTTGGGTTAATAAACGCCCAGCCCTGGTAAGGCAGAATGGTTTTCATGTACCAGGTCGCGACAACCGTTTGTGCCAGCGTCAGAAGCAGCAGGATGTAACGGCGAATAGTCCCCACGGTACGCCATTTCTGCTCAGAGGCCTGCTCTTCTTTCGTCAGGCGTGACAGATAGCGCGGCGTCACATCACGCCCACGCAGGCGATCCCAGAAGCGGCCAACCGGGTTGGTGCGCCATGGATCGGGGAACATAGAGGAACGCGTCGCCTTCGGCATCGCCTGAAGCTGATCGCGTCCTTCGTCGTCTTTAATCAACTGCCCTTCTGCCAGCGAGTCTGGCCATGCCTGCTCCAGACGCGCTTTTACTGACCCCAGCGGCGTATCATCATCACGGGAAAACTGACG
Source organism: Enterobacter cloacae complex sp. IR5458 (assembly GCF_049238025.1). Lineage (NCBI taxonomy): Bacteria > Pseudomonadati > Pseudomonadota > Gammaproteobacteria > Enterobacterales > Enterobacteriaceae > Enterobacter > Enterobacter cloacae complex sp. IR5458. The sequence goes on along the minus strand of NZ_JBMKIF010000022.1, from coordinate 12,130 downwards.
ATGTTCACCATCCAGCGCGGTGTGAACCGCGCGGATGTCGCTCTTAGGCAGCGCCGCTTTTTCGATATCCGTCAGCGGCATGGCATCAATATATTCAGATGTATTATTCATTGGCAGGTAGCTGATAGCTCCAGGTTTCACTCAGCGGCTGATCGTCACTGACCAGCGCAGCACGCATTTCAGTGGTCTGTTTCGGATCTTTCACTTTCACGCGCAGGGTCAGACGCCAGCCTTTGGTTACCGGATTGTAACGCACCGTGTTTTCAACGATTTCACCGTTATCACCAATGCTGGCCTGAGCCGACACCGCCGTATCCGGAGACAGTTTCTTCATATCCTGGCCTGTGAAGTCCACGACAAACGCCACGGTACCGTCAGGCTGACGGATAAGGTTAGACTGCTTCACATCACCCGTTGAGCGGCGAGTCTGCATCACATACGCGTTATCCGGCGCATGCAGCTTATCTTCGTCGCGGCTGAAGGTAATGGTGTACTTGAAGTTCATCTCTTTCCCGGCTTCCGGGAGTTGATCCGGCGTCCAGTAAGCGACGATGTTATCGTTGGTTTCATCGTTGGTTGGAATTTCAACCAGCTCTACCTTGCCTTTACCCCAGTCGCCTTTCGGCGTAACCCAGGCGCTTGGGCGCAGGTCATAACGATCGTCCAAATCTTCAAAGCGAGAGAACTGACGGCCACGCTGCAGCAGGCCAAAGCCCTGCGGGTTTTCCATCGCAAAGCTGCTTACTGCCAGATGTTTCGGATTATTCAGCGGACGCCAGATCCACTCACCGTTACCGGCATGAATAGACAGACCATTGGAGTCATGCAGTTCCGGGCGGAAGTTGGTTGCCGGCGACGGCTGGTTTGGCCCAAACAGGAACATACTGGTCAGCGGCGCAACGCCCAGTTTGCCCACTTTGTCACGCAGATAGACTTTAGACTGCACGTCAACGACCGTGTCACGACCCGGCATAATCACAAAGCGATAGGCACCGGTTGCGCGCGGAGAGTCCAGCAGCGCATAAATAGTCAGACGTTTGTCCGTTGGTTTTGGACGTTCAATCCAGAACTCGCGGAAACGCGGAAACTCTTCCCCTGATGGCAGCGCGGTATCAATGGCCAGACCACGCGCAGAAAGCCCGTACACCTGCCCCGCGCCAATCACGCGGAAGTAGCTGGCGCCAAGCATGCTGACGATTTCGTCGTTTTTATCTTTGCTGTTAATCGGGTAAAGCACCTTGAAGCCTGCGAAGCCCAGGTCTTTCACCGTATCTTTGTCGTGTTGCACATTGCCAAAATTGAAGTAATCCGGGCTGTACTTGATCTTACGTACCGCGGTCGCCGTCACTTCATTGATGGCAACAGGCGTGTCGAAGTACATACCCTGATGATAAAATTCAAGCTTGAACGGGGTTTTAATGTTGTTCCAGTACGCTTTATCGTGATTGAACTGGATCTGCTGATAGTCCGCATACTTCATGTCGCGGAAAACGGAGGGCAAGTTACTTTTAGGCGCTTCGTAGCTCTTGCCTGCCATCGATTTTGCCTGTTTTGCGACATCGTCGATGTTAAAGGCCAGTGCCGATGAGGTATACAGTGATAACACGACTGCAGCACCCACCCAACGCATTTTCATCATCTGTGGTTTATGTTTCATAATAAGTAAGCACTTCCCCCTTTGTGTGCTTATATCGATCCGATCCATTTTAATGGAAACTCAGGCAATCCGACAACATAATCACTGCTTTGTTCAGCTACTGGCTCATGGATTAAGCAAATGAAAGAACCCGCGATTCACTTTGCGTGCTTATCCTGGAGACAGTGTGTCGGTCTTGGTGTAGGGTTGGCGTCGAATGTAACCATTATGAGTCTTAGGGATAAGACGAAAAGTCTGAGAATGCACAAAGTTATATGAGCACATCACCAACAGAACGTGAATATTTCCTCGACTCGATCCGGGCATGGCTGATGCTATTGGGGATCCCCTTTCACATTTCACTGATTTACTCCAGCCACACGTGGCATGTTAATAGCCAGATGCCCTCCTGGTGGCTCACGCTGTTTAATGACTTTATACACGCCTTCCGTATGCAGGTGTTTTTTGTCATTTCAGGCTATTTCTCCTACATGCTTTTTTTACGCTATCCGCTGAAGCGCTGGTGGAAAGTCCGCGTAGAGCGCGTGGGTATTCCTATGTTGACCGCCATCCCGCTGCTGACGCTGCCGCAGTTCATTATGCTGCAGTATGTTAAAGGCAAAGCAGAGAACTGGCCGAAGCTTACGCTGTATGAAAAGTACAATACGCTGGTCTGGGAACTGGTGTCTCACCTCTGGTTCCTGCTGGTACTGGTGGTACTGACCACGGTCAGCCTGGTGATCTTTAGCCGTCTGCGCCGTCATTTAAGCACGACCGCTGACGCCTTCTTCGCCAACGTCACGCTGGGCAAACTGTCGGTGCTCTTTTTGCTGCTTGGCGTTGCTTATGCCGCCGTGAGACGCACTCTGTTTATCGTCTACCCACCGATACTGAGCGACGGGTTGTTTAATTTTGTAGTGATGCAGTCGCTGTTCTACATTCCGTTCTTTTTAATTGGCGCACTGGCGTTTATTTATCCGAAGCTTAAAGCCTTGTTTACCACACCGTCACCGTGGTGCGCAGTGGGTGCCGCCTTCGCGTTTGCGGCCTATCTGCTGAACCAGCGCTACGGTAGCGGCGACGCCTGGATGTATGAAACGGAAAGCGTGATCACTATGCTGCTGGGCTTGTGGATGGTGAATGTGGTGTTCGCACTCGGCCACCGCTTGCTGAACTTTAAGTCCAGCCGCGTGACCTACTTCGTCAATGCTTCACTGTTTATCTATCTGGTGCATCACCCGTTGACGCTGTTCTTTGGGGCTTACATCACGCCGCATATCGCCTCTAACACGCTGGGCTTCTTTACCGGACTGGTGTTTGTGGTGGGCGTGGCGATCGTGCTCTACGAGATCCATCTGCGGATCCCTCTCCTGCGTTTCCTGTTTTCAGGCAAACACCAGACGAAAACTGCCTGAGCAGCGTGGCGCACTGACGGTGCGCCACGTTTGTTTCAACTCTCCAGCGCTTGTCTGCGCTGCGCCAACAACCGCTGATACAGATGCAGGGTGTCTTCATCAAAACAGACAAAGGTCACCTTCTCTGGCAGCGGTTTTAGCGACAGGTAGCGGTAGACGGTTTCTACCGCTATGGTCGCCGCTGCCGCCTTAGGATAACCATACACGCCGGTGCTAATTGCCGGAAACGCCATCGTTTTGTATCCGTTGTCGGCGGCAAGCCGTAGGCAGTTTCGGTATGCCTCTTCCAGCAGACTCGCTTCATGGTGGTCGCCGCCCTGCCATACTGGGCCAACGGCGTGAATCACCGCTTTGGCCGGAAGGTTGCCCGCAAGCGTAATCACCGCATGGCCCGGCGGGCATTCGCCCTGTTGCTGACGCACGATTTTACAGGCTTCCAGCAGCTGCGGTCCGGCAGCGCGGTGAATAGCACCGTCAACCCCGCCTCCCCCCATCAGGGAAGGATTGGCCGCATTGACGATGACATCGACATGCTGGCTCGTAATATCGCCATGAATCACTTCAATTTGCGGTTTCATAAAAGCCCTCTGCTACCCGCCTTTTTCTTAAGTGTATCGCAGAGGGGTTATTGAGAAAAACGATCGGCGGTAAAACACGAATTAGCGGTACTGGATCTGAACCACTGCGAGCGTTTTTTCAGGATTAAGGTATTTCATATCCACTGTCGCCAGGCTGGAAGGTGTCGTCATGCCGTTCAGCGCATCGTCGTAACTGACCATACGGGTTTGCATACGGTTTTTATCCGGGCACGATACCGCCAGCTGCCGATGTTGCTGCGTGACTTCACACGGGTCAGCAACGATTGCACCGCGAAAGTGAATGACGCCCCCTTCCGCAAAAGTGGCCGAATGCGCAGGCACGATAAAGGCAGAAACGAGCAGGCCCAAACCTGAAATAAGATGTGCAAAATTGTGGGTCACGATAGGTACTCCTCAATGAAAATCGTCCATGAGGGGCAAACGCGCTTCATTATGTTAACGAAGTGTCACGTTACGGAACATTACGACACAGTTCCTGATAACAGCATAGCTCAACGGCAAAGACCCGCCACCTTCGCAACATATTGATATTATGAATGATTAGAGCGCGCGCCCTCCAGGCGACCACTGTTGTGATAAATGAAGTGCTTTTCCATCAGTGACGGTTACCACGATCGTTACCGTGTCTCCCGCAGAGATATTTAAACTCAAGCGCATTAAATCAATCGCCTGATTAGCGGGGATAAAAAGTGTGTTTTGCTGGCGGGATGAACTTTGTCCACTCTGCCCTTCGCGCAAAGAGACAATCTGGACCTGACAATCACACGATTCCGTCAACGTGACCTGCGGAATAATGGTGGTCATATTGCCCTGCTGTGAGGTTTGAAAGGTTATCTGGCTCGACAGCGCGGCGAGGAGAATTAAAGTATTCATAATTAACTCCCGAAAAAAAACAGGGCATCAGCCCTGTTTTTTGTAGCACAGATGTCAGTATCAGTACTGATGAGCTGTCGCGTGGTTACCAAAGCCAATCTGGGTAACGTTGACGGTGGAGTTAGACGCCGTCTGGTCTACCAGTGCGCCGTTAAGGCCACCGTACTGGCTGACATTCATCACGGAATCTTTACTGTTCCACTGATCAAGTGTCGCACTGTTGCCAAATCCGTTCTGGGTCAGGTTAATGCTACTGTCGTCAGACCCCTGGCCAACGTCAGCGCCGTTACCGCCACCGGTCTGGCTAATATTCAGAACTGAATTTCTGGCATCAGTCTGCAGGGCCAGCGCGGAGTTACCGCCACCATTCTGGTAAATATTCAGGGTTGAATTTGGGCCACCGTATCCGCCATGACCATGTCCATGACCCCATCCGCCCTGGTTAATCATACCAGCCATAGCACTACCAGAAACTACGATTGCTGCAAGTGCTGCCACTTTGATAAATTTCATGGTAAACCCCCATCGGATTGATTAAAGTCGTCGCGAAATAACTAGCGTTGAATAACGCGAATTGCCATCTGCGACTGTTTCTGCACTACAACTGCGGTTTTCTGCGTACCGTACTGCGTAATATTTGCTCTATTACCCGACCCTTTCTGGATAATTTTTGCACTGTTACCATATCCATCTTGCGTAATACCTGCATCGTTCCCGTTACCGCTCTGATCGATCCAGGCAATATTGTAAGTCCCTGATTGATCAACTCTCGCTCTGTTGCCTGCACCATCCTGGGAAACGACTGACAAGAGTTTCGACCCTTCCTGGCGAATCTGAGCGTCATTAAATACGCCCTGTTGACCAATAATGGCTGCCTGATTTAATGATGAACGACTTAATTCATTAACCGCAAAATTATATTCAGCATTCGCCAAATCAGTATTAGCCGCGGTTACAAATCCAGGCACACCCAGTAATGTAAACATCAAAAATAACGATGTGTTTTTCATGTTGTCACCCTGGACCCGGCTACCTGAAAACACCCTGTTCGTATTTCGTGTTAAACGACTCGTTTTTTTGTTAACGCGTCGTTACGGTGAAGAGTATGTCCGCTGAAACATTTTAAATATCTCACCCGCGTGGCTTATTTTTATTTATCAGGTCACCACAAAGTCGTAATTTGCAGAAAAAATACACATTACACAGGCTGGTTTAATTTTTTATAGAATATTTATGCGCGTTGTGTCGTACAACGACGACAAGCCTGCCCACGCTTCCCTCCGCGTTGTTTAAGCGTAACGGCAGGATGGCATTTTGTTCATCACGTGACACAGGGCGTGTTTTCTTAAGCCAGAGAGAGGAGAACATAATGGCTTAGAAAGTATCAGTTACTCATACCAAAGCTTAACGTCTCCAAAATAAAAATTAAGACATAAAATCAACCAGTTAATAAAATTTGTATGATTTTTAAAATCTGTGCACGCCTATTTATATGTACAACTTTCATATCAAATAACAACATTCAAAAGAGCCAATATTCACAAATTAATATTTATTTTTACATCTTGTTACATGATTAACACTTGCTTTAAACTTCGTAAAAGCTAGATTGAAATTAGCTGTACGAAATTGGTTTTATATTTACCTCCCTGTGGAGGTTATGTTCTGATTCTACACACAGCAGTGCAACATCTGTCAGTACTTCTGGTGCCTTCCTCTTTTCAGGAGGGCAGCTGTCAGGTGCCAAAAATAAGTGGGGTTTCATCATGTATAATGAAGTCCATAGTTTACATGGTCATACATTACTGTTGATCACAAAACCTTCTCTGCAAGCGACAGCTTTATTACAACATTTAAAGCAATCTTTATCATTGAACGGGAAATTGCATAATATTCAACGTTCTTTTGATGATATTGCGCCTGGCAGCATCATTCTGTTTGATATGATGGAAGCTGATAAGAAGCTTATCCATTACTGGCAAGATAACTTAAGCAGGAAAAACAATAATATCCGCGTGTTATTATTGAACACTCCTGATGAATACCCTTTCAGAGATATTGAAAGCTGGCCGCATATCAATGGCGTGTTCTACGTCACTGAAGAAGAAGGCCGGGTGGTAGAGGGTCTGCAGGGCATATTGCGCGGAGAGTGTTATTTCTCGCAAAAGCTGGCCAGCTACCTCATCACGCACTCCGGTAACTACCGCTATAACAGTTCGGAATCCGCGCTGCTCACGCACCGTGAAAAAGAGATCCTGAACAAACTACGCATTGGTGCTTCAAATATTGAAATCGCCCGTTCGTTATTTATCAGCGAAAATACGGTAAAGACGCACCTTTATAATCTTTTCAAGAAGATAGCTGTTAAAAATCGAACTCAGGCTGTTTCATGGGCAAACGATAACCTCAGGCGTTAATCACATGAAGCGCACGTTGAGTTGGATCGCCGCAGCGAGTTTCTTGCTCGCTGCAGGGAACCTGCAGGCCGTCGAGGTCGAAGTTCCCGGATTGTTAACTGACCACACAGTCTCATCGATCGGGCACAGTTTTTACCGGGCCTTCAGTGATAAATGGGACAGTACCTACACGGGTAATTTAACAATCAACGAGCGGCCCAGTGCACGTTGGGGAAGCTGGATAACCATCACGGCTAATCAGGACGTTATTTATCAAACGTTTTTATTCCCCTCGAAAACAGACTTCGATAAAAACGTGGCCTTAGCACTGGCTCAAACTGAAGACGCTATTAATCGCCTGCAAATAGACAGAGCGCTATTAAGCACCAGCGATTTAGCAAAAGATGAGTTCTAGCGAACCGATATGCGGAGGCTGTCATGCGTATTGCATATGCAGTTGTTTCGATAATGCTTATTACCCCTCTTTGCTGGGGCGGAAATATGACGTTCCAGTTCCGTAACCCCAACTTTGGCGGTAACCCTAACAACGGTGCGTTCCTGCTGAATGAAGCTCAGGCGCAAAACTCCTATAAAGATCCCAGTTATAAGGACTTTACCGTTGATACCCCTTCAGCACTGGATAACTTCACCCAGGCTATCCAGTCGCAAATTTTAGGGGGATTGCTGACAAACATTAACACCGGCAAGCCCGGCCGAATGGTGACCAACGATTTTATTGTCGATATCGCCAACAGAGACGGACAACTTCAGTTGAACGTAACCGATCGTAAAACCGGAAAAACCTCCACCATTGAGGTTTCTGGCCTACAAAGCAATTCAACTGACTTTTAAACAATAGCTAAATAAGGACAACGATCATGCAGCGCTTCCTGATATTTGTTGCAGTGTGCTTATTGAGCGGTTGTTTAACTGCTCCGCCTAAAGAAGCTGCAAAACCAACATTAATGCCTCGGGCTCAGAGTTATCGTGATTTAACCCATTTGCCTTCTCCAACGGGCAAAATATTTGTCTCGGTATACAACATTCAGGATGAAACAGGGCAATTTAAGCCCTACCCGGCCAGTAACTTCTCCACGGCAGTGCCGCAAAGCGCCACCGCCATGCTGGTTACCGCACTCAAGGATTCGCACTGGTTTATACCGCTGGAACGCCAGGGGCTACAGAACCTGTTAAATGAACGAAAAATTATTCGTGCTGCACAGGAGAATGGCACCGTCGCGGACAATAACCGAATGCCTCTGCAGTCTCTGGCTGCGGCAAACGTCATGATCGAAGGCTCGATTATCGGTTATGAGAGCAACGTTAAATCGGGTGGTGTGGGAGCACGTTACTTTGGGATTGGCGCGGATACCCAGTATCAGCTCGACCAAATTGCCGTTAACCTGCGTGTCGTCAACGTCAGTACCGGTGAAGTGCTCTCCTCGGTAAACACCAGCAAAACGATATTGTCTTATGAAGTCCAGGCGGGGGTATTCCGCTTCATCGACTACCAGCGTTTACTGGAAGGTGAAATTGGTTATACCTCGAATGAACCGGTCATGATGTGTCTGATGTCAGCTATTGAAACCGGCGTGATCTTCCTGATTAACGATGGTATCGATCGCGGGCTGTGGGATCTGCAAAACAAATCAGACGTGCAGAACCCGATCCTGGTGAAATACCGTGATATGTCCGTGCCTCCGGAATCCTGACAGGAAGCGCATAAAAAAGGCGAGATGATTATCTCGCCTTTTTTTATTCACTCACCGCGGTGATGTTTTGCGTTTTTTCCCGTCGCGCCGCCAGCCAGAGACCGCTGTACTTCATGGCATAGCCAAACAGCAACCCCAGCGCCAGTGAAGGGACGACCAGCTTCCACTCCCCCTGTCCGGCAAAGGTCGCGCACGCCCCCATAAAGGTGCCCGGTACAAACGACAGCAGCAGATGCTTCGCCTGAATACACATCAGGAAGGCAACGACCCCCGTCATGACGTAGCCCAGGATCTCCAGATGCGGCGCCAGCGCGCTGCCTTTCATGATAACCAGCGCCCATATAACGCCGCTCATCAGCGTGCAACCTGAGATGAAGAGCCCTTTCAGCCCTCCCTGCGGGCAGGCGAAATAGGCCGTGCAGCCAAGGAAGCCAGCCCAGCTTAATAAACCGAGAGACACCGCCACCCATCCCCAGATACCGGAGAGAATGCCCGTCGTGATTGCAATACAAAGTAATATGTTCATGGTGCGCATCTTAGCAGATGCGCACCATGGAAATGAGATCAGAAGCACATTATGTGCAAGTTGAAATGTATCGTTGCAGAATTTTTGTGATGTAAATCACTCCTCACTCTCTTCTTCCAGCTCATCCCACATTGCTGCGATGGCGTCGCGCGTCAGCGGAGCCAGCGTTCTCCAGAACGGAGAGGTGGCGTGGGCTTCAACTTTCCCCAGGAATGTTCCAACCCACGGCAGCAGATACGTCTCGAAGAGGATTTCGATGGCTTCATTTTCATCATCACCCGCGTTGTCTTCGATCCAGGAGGCCGCCAGCAGCAGAGTACCAATATGATCGGCTGGCGTATCGCTCAGCGGCATACCGCGCTCAGAGAGGAATGCCCGCACTTCCGCTTCGGTCGCCCCTTCCTGCCAGGCAGAACGGTAAGGCGAAACGCGGCACTCTTCCCCCACGAACAATGCGTTGTAGTCAGTTGAGATCTGCTGCATATCACAGCTTTTCTGCAGACGTTCCAGTAACTCATCCTGTTCCAGCGGCCAGTTCTGCGCCAGCTTACCCTCGCGAATGAGCGTAAACAGCGGAACCAACAGCGGGTCCTGCGGCTGGCGATAATACAGGGAGCCCAGCACGCGGCAAAGGATGGAGAATTCATTCATTGTGTTATTCCGTTATTCAATTAAAGGTCGGCAAATTCATCAACGGGCGTCATGCCGCGCGACTCCAGGAAGTCGAGCATACGGCGCGGCGTGACGTTCAGGATCTGTGCTTCCGGGAAATTGACGTCCTGCAGCACTTTCATGCACTCGCCAAAATCCCCCAGCGTGAAGGCCGTGTGCGAATCAGAGCCCAGCGCCACCATCCCTCCGGCATCACGCACGGCGGCTGCCACTTCGCGACAGTTGGCTTCACTGCCTTTACGCGAGTGCACGAACGAGGAGTTGTTAATCTCCAGCGCCACACGGTGTTTCGCGGCGGCCTGCGCCACGGCCTGAATATCAATAGGATATTTAGGATTACCCGGATGGCTGATGATATGCACATTGCCGCTGGCAATGGTGGCAATCATCGCCGCGGTATTGGTCTTTTTATCCTGCGGCGGGAAAACCGGCTCATGGAAACCGGCAAGGATCAGATCTAAGGAGGTCAGCATCGGGCCGGTGCAGTCGATTTCACCGTCGGTGTTTTTGATGTTCGCCTCAATGCCGCGCAGTATCCCAATGCCATCCACCAGACGTGGCCAGATCCGCATATTCACAAAATGCCAGTAGTGCGGCGCATCCGCCATATCCGGGCCGTGATCGGTTATCGCAAAGAGCTTAATACCTTTTAGCTTTGCCTGGGCGATATAATCATGGAGGTTGCTATACGCGTGGGTGCTGGCGACGGTGTGCATATGCAGGTCAACGGGATACATCTTTCTCTCCTCTGCGGTTTTTCCAAAGGATAGCAGTTATCAGCGGCGAATATTAGCAAAAACCCGGCCAACGCCGGGTTTCTCTCAGTAGCCGCGCTGTCGGTCGACCTGACCGGTAACCGCGTTCCCCTTCTCTATTTCACCGATAGTATGCGAGATATAAGCCACCGCCTCAGCCGGTCGCGTCACGGCGGCGACATGCGGGGTCATTGCCACGCCAGGGTGTCGCCATAGAGGGCTTTCTTCAGGCAGCGGCTCACGGCTGTAAACATCCAGCATGGCACCTTTAAGCTTTCCGCTATCCAGCGCCTTCAGCAGATCCGGCTCCACCAGATGCACCCCGCGCGCCAGGTTCATCAGGTAGCTCCGATCGGCCAGCTGATTGAGCAAGGCTTCGTTGATAATCCCCACCGTTTCCGCCGTATTCGGCAGCAGGTTGATCAGCACGCGTGTGCCTTTCAGAAATGCCGGGAGTTCATCCGTTCCAGCAAAACTCTCAACGCCCGGATACGCTTTACGGCTACGGCTCCAGCAGCGTAACGGGAAGCCCCACGGGGCAAGGGCTTCAGCCACCTTTGAGCCCAGCACGCCCGCCCCGAGGATACCGATGGTAAAGTCTTCACGTTGATATTCCGGCAGCGGCTCCCAGTGGGATTGCTGCTTAAAGGCCTGATAATCATCAAAGCGACGGAACCAGTGCAGGACCTGGCTGACGGCATATTCCTGCATTTGCTGGCCCATACCGGTATCTTCCAGGCGGAACAGGGGGATATCTTCCGGCAGCATCTCCGGGTGTGCCTTCAGTTTGCTCAGAATGGAATCCACGCCAGCGCCAAGCGCAAACACGGCCTTCAGTTTACGGCCCTGAAGCATCTCAACGGGTGGATGCCAGACCAGCGCATAGTCAGCATGTTCGTTATCGCCCCGCTTCCACTCACGAACGCGCGCGCCCGGCAGTGCTGCCGACAGTGCTTTAATCCAATAAGCCGTATCAAAAGTGGGGTGATAGAAGAGTATATCCATAGTCATTCCTGCCTTTTTCGCGCTGTTTTGTTTTCATTTTCAAATGGATTGTCAGCATAACAAATTTATGGCGCTATGTTATTGCTGATAAAAAAGACGCTTTTCGCACATTTCGGAATCAGGTTGCCTGAAGTTTGTCTAAACACGCTAAATTACTGAAAAAGTGAGTTGACGGCAGTTCGGCTTTTCCTTACATTAGCGCCCGTCCCGGCAACAACGGGATGACAATATGGTGAGGTGTCCGAGTGGCTGAAGGAGCACGCCTGGAAAGTGTGTATACGGCAACGTATCGGGGGTTCGAATCCCCCCCTCACCGCCATATTCAAGATGAGAGCTCGTACGAAAGTACGGGCTTTTTTCTTTTATATTCTCCAACAGGGGGGGGATGAGAATCCCCGACCGGGGTTCGACAACTGGCGTAGCCAGTTGGACAGACTGAGAGCGCAGCGAACAGGCTGCCCGCAGGGCGAGCGAAGCGAGTCAATCCCCCCCTCACCGCCATATTCAAGATGAGAGCTCGTACGAAAGTACGGGCTTTTTT